>CACOWD010000006.1 GCA_902630915.1 uncultured Pelagibacteraceae bacterium
ACTGTAATTTGTATTGTGGAAATGATACCGGTTTTATGCATATTAGTGCTGCTCTTAATTTAAAAACTGTAGCTTTATTTATGGATAGTCCAGTTCTTGCTTATGGGAAATATTCAAAAAATATTAATGCAATAATTCCAGAGGGAGAAACTGAGGAAACAACAACTCACGATACAAAAGGTACAGTCTCTTTTAATAAAGTTTATAATAAATGTATTGAGCTTTTATCTAACTAAAATCAGTTTTTATTATTTTTTCTTTAGCTTCATTAACTAACTGACTCAATCTTGAACTATCCACAGTACGGTTCATGTCAGGATGGATTTTTTTTTGTAATTGATTGGCAGCTTTCAACACTTCTTCTTTGCTTGCTCCTTTTTTAAGACCCAATAATTTATAAGCCTCTTCTGATGTTAGATTTGATGACCCTGGAGTTTGGCCAAACTGCCCTTGAGAAAATCTTCCTGCATTATTTTTCATGAACTGTATCAACCGAAAAAGGTTATAAAATTGAAGCAAAGAAAATCCACCTTTAATCTTAAGTCCTGAGAGCAAGATCAGCCACATTGGTAGACTAAAAATAAATTTACCGCCGATTGTAAATAGAACAGCTAGTATCAGAGATATGTAAACTGCGATTTTTTTTATAGTAGTTGCTATTTTCTTTGAACTAGTTCTCGCAAACCAATTTAAAAATAAATAAACGATGACAAAGATGATAATTCCTATTAAAAACAAATTCATATAATTTCTCAGTATGAATATACCAAAACTTAAAAAAATAAAGAGTACGAAAAATTATCACGGAATTCCACTAGAAGATGATTATTCATGGGTTGATCAGCCAAATATCCTTGAAGTTTTAAAGGATCCAAAAAAGTTAAATACTCAAGTCAAGGATTACATAGAAGCTAACAACAAAATAACTGAAGACTATTTCACAGACGTTAAAGAATTACAGAAAAATTTATTTAACGAAATCAAAGGAAAAATTAAATTAGACGACACTGGATTAAAATATAAAGATAAAAAATATTATTATTGGTCAAAAACAGAAGCTAAGGGTAATTACGGTAAAAGAATGAGGCAACTGATTGATGGCTCTAAATCTGAGGAAGTTTATTTTGATGGTGATTTGGAAAAGAAGAAGTCTGGTTCAGAGTATTTTGGAGTCGGCACTGTAAGCACTTCTTATTGTGATAATTTTATTGCTTACTCTCTCGATTTAAAAGGATCAGAATATTATACAATTTATTTGAGGGATCTCAGAAC
Organism: uncultured Pelagibacteraceae bacterium; assembly: GCA_902630915.1. The sequence continues at coordinate 1,273 of CACOWD010000006.1, forward strand.
TGGAAAAAATGAAAAAGATGTAATTGAAAATACAAGTGGCAGTGTGACTTGGGCCTTGGATAATAAAAGTTTCTTTTATTCAAAATTAGATCAATATCATAGACCAAGACAGATATTTAAACATGTTATTGGAACCTCGACCGATCAAGATCAGCTTATATTTGAGGAAAAGGACCCAACTTTTACTGTGGGAATCGGTATTACTTCTGATGAAAAATATTTCATTATTGGAACTTCCGACCACATCACAACTGAAGAATATTTTTTTCCCACAGATGCTAAAGAAATTAAACCCACTCTTTTTCAAAAGAGAAAAAATGATGTTCGTTATTCAATAGACTCTTGGCAAGGTTATTTTTATGTTCACACTAATGAAGAAGCTAGGGACTATAAGGTGCTTAGATGTAAGACTAATCAGATAGATAAATTAGAAGTTTTTATCCCCGCTAAAAAAGAAACTGTTATTGGTGGGTTTGAATTTTTAGACGATTATATCCTTAGATCAGAAAAATCTGATGCTATCCCAAAACTTTTTGTAAGAAATATTAAGACTAACAAAGAAGAAGAAATTAAAATTTCAGATGAGGTAATTGGTGTTCCAGGTGTTTCATTAATGCAAAGAGATACAAATACTACAATGATAAGAGTTGGATGGGAAAGTATGGCAACTCCAGGAAGAGTTTACGAGTATGATATCGTCACTAAAGAAAAAAAATTAGTCAAAGAAACAGAAATTCCATCTGGACATGATCCTAGTAAATATGTGGTTGAAAGAATTAAAGCTCGGTCACATGATGGTCGTATGGTTCCAATTAGTTTAGTAAGATTAAAAGACTCAAAGCAAGACGGAAATTCAAAAGTTCTTCTTTATGCTTATGGAGCTTACAAACATAGCATCTCTCCGTCTTTCAGTGCTTCTAGGTTTTGTTTAATCGACAGGGGTATTACTTTTGCAATAGCTCACATTCGAGGCGGAGGAGACTTGGGAGACATTTGGCATACGGAAGGTAAAAAGAAATTAAAGAAAAATACTTTTTTAGATTATGTAGCATGTGCAAACCATTTAATAGAACAAAGATATACTCATAAAGGTGGAATTTGTTTTTATGGAGGTTCAGCGGGAGGACTCACGGGTTCAGGTGTAGCTAACATTGCTCCAGAATTATTTTTTTCTATGTTACTTTTAGTACCTTTTGTAGATGTAATGACTACGATGCTAAATGAAAAATTACCTTTAACTCCAGGTGAATGGGAGATGTGGGGAAATCCAATTAAAAGTAAAGAGTACTTTGAATATATTCTGTCTTACTCTCCTTATAATAATCTTGAGAAAAAAGATTATCCGCCGATGCTTATAACTACATCTTTGTTTGATAATCGAGTCCTTTATTCTGAACCAGTTAAATATATTGCAAAGTTAAGAGATTTAAAAACTGATAATAATAATCAATTATTAAAATGTAAAATGGAAGCAGCAGGTCACGGTGGAATGTCTGGACGCGACAATGCGATCAAAGAGTTAGCTGAAGAATATTCTTTTATTTTAAAATCTGCAAAAATTTTAAAATAGCAATCTTGAAAAAATAAAAATAATTCCCATATCTATACTGTCGGTTGCCGAATGGGACTGACATTAACCTTGCTAACAAAGGAGGATATATGACAAGTAAGGATCTATCGATCTTTAATTCACTTAGACCTTTTAGCATTGGATTCGATGACATGTTTGATCAGTTCGAGTCTATGTTAGGGAATGGTAGTGTAGTGCAAAGCAATTACCCGCCATACAACATCCGTAAAGCAGGCAAAGATCTCTACAATATCGAGATAGCTGTCGCCGGCTTTAATAAGAATGATGTTGAAGTTGAATATGAAGATAATCTTTTAACTGTTAAAACAAAAGACGTTAAAAGAACTGAGGAAAAAGAAGGTGATGAAGTTATTCATCGAGGAATATCGCAAAGATCTTTTGCTAGATCATTCACAATTGCAGATGATGTAAAAGTGAATGGTGCCGAGCTAAAAGATGGTTTGCTAACTATTTCTTGTGAAAAAATTATCCCTGAAATGAAGAAAAAAAGACTTATTGCAATTAAATAAGTTTACCTTACTTGCGGAGTTTAGCTCCGCAGGTAATTAAAAACAGTTTTTACTACTAAAACCAACTACAATATTCCTTGGACTCACCTCAAATTTACGTTCACACTTAATCTTGTATTTTTCAGTAATGTAGACGTAATTCCTATTTCTAGTCTTTAAAAACTCAACTTTATCAGGCTGGCCATAAAAACTTTTAAGATCTTCTTCAGATTTATTTAGCCATTTACTCAATTCTTTTTCCTCTTTAGCTGTAGTATCATCAATTTTTTTTGAAACTGTCTGACACCCCACCAATGAAACAACTAATAATGTGTATAAAATTAAAAAAAATAATTTTTTCATATTAATCCTTATTTTATAACGAAAAGTTATAAACAGATATATTTACTATTAGTTGAATCTAAGCAGCCATGTCCGATTTAGTCAAGATTTTACTAAGTAGATAGAGTAATAAACTCTTAACGGAGGTTTAATTTTATGATGCATAAATATTTTGAGTATAGAAAAAATAAAACTAATTTTAGAACTGAAGTCATCGCTGGAGTCACAACCTGGATGACCTTAAGTTACATTTTTTTCTTAAATCCGTTTATCATGTCAGGCGAGTTTAAAGGTACAGAGGCAGGTTTCTTCGACTACGGAGCAACTTTCACTGCTACAGTTTGGGCGACTTCGATTGCATGTTTTATAATGGCGTTTTTAGGAAAGGTTTGGCCTATAGGTTTGTCTGTAGGTCTTGGTATAAATGCATATTTAGTTTACGGAGTTGTTAAAGGTTTGGGTTATACTCCTGAAGAAGCGTTAGGAGCAGTTTTTGTTGCGGGTGTAATTTTTTTAGGAATTTCTTTGACACCTTTACGTGCTTGGTTGGTAAACTCGGTTCCTAAAAGTTTAAAGTTAGGAATAGGTTGTGGCGTCGGATTATTTTTAGGAATAATTGCGTTGGAAATTATGAAAATAGTAGTTGACCATCCCGTAACCCTAGTGACTTTAGGCAATCTTAAAGATCCCTTAGTATTACTTGGTTGTGGTGCTTTTATTTCAATGGTTGTTCTAGAAAAATACAACATTAAAGGAAATATTATTATCGCTCTTTTAGTTTTCAGTACGATTTCTTGGATAACAGGATTAGGAAAGTTTAATGGTATTGCGAGTATGCCGCCTTCAATGGATTATTTTTTAGCTTTTGATCTTGGAGCAGCATTATCAGCAGGTATGATTTCTATAGTTTTTACACTATTATTCATAGACTTCTTTGATACGATGGGAACTTTGACTGCTGTTGCAGCGGTAACTGGAAAGATTGAAAAAAACGGTAAAATAAAAAATATCGATAGAGCAATGTTGGCAGACAGTGGTGGTACTGTAATTGGAAGTTGTCTTGGTGTTTCAACAATTACGAGTTTCATTGAGTCAGGGTCGGGAGTTAAAGCGGGTGGTCGTACTGGTATGGTAAGTTTAGTCGTAGGAGTTTTGTCATTAGCTTGCCTGTTTATTTCACCATTAGCGACCTCATTACCAGCTGAGATAGATGGGGCTGCACTATTATTTGTTTCTATTTTGTTTGTAAAAAATATTGTTCATATCGAATGGAACGATATAACAGAGTCTGCACCAGCTGTTTTAGCGATGGTGACGATGCCTCTCACGTACAGCATCGCAAACGGGATAGCTATAGGATTTATTTCACTAGCTTTGATTAAAATTTTTACTGGACAATTTAATAAAACTTCACCAGCAGTGTGGGTTATTGCAGCTCTTTCTGTAATAAATTTTGCAGTGTAATTTTAACTGTTTTATAATTTAAGGGCCGGTTTACGCTGGCCCTTAATTCTTCTGATGTTTCTTAATTAAATCCTGAACGCTTATTTCTTCATAATGCTCGAATGGTTGAACAATCCACGGGTTACTATCTAATCTCTGGGCGCAAAAATCAGGTTCAAAAGTTGAGTCTTTTTTCTTCCAAAGCACAGCAGTTTTAATTTCTTTTATATTGCCTTTGAGGGGTGGATATTTTTTAACCAATCAATACTTTTATTTAGCGTTACCCCGGTATCAGATAAGTCATCACATAAAAGAATGTTACCTTTCATATCTTGAACAGTAGAGCTCATTTCTCTTGAAAAAACCAAATCCCCTTGTTGATCCTCTGTGCCCTCTCCAGAGTATGATTCTACGGCTAGATAAGCACATTTTAATTTAAAAACTCGGCTTAAGACATCAGTGATTGGAAGACCACCTCTTGCAATACCAATAAGCAGGTTAGGTTTAAAGCCACTATCATGAATTTGTATTGCTAATTTTTCAACGATTAGATTATACTCTTTCCAATCAATAATAAGTTTATCTGCCATGTAGAAAGCTAAATTATTTTAAAGGAGTTGTAAATGAAAGGATATGTAGTTTGTGTTTATAAAAATATAAGTAATGAGGAAAAGCTTAAAGAATATGCTGTGAAAGCTAGAGCAGCAGTTGAAAAATATAGGGGAAAATTTTTAATTAGAGGTGGTAGATCTACGTCAAATGAGGGTGATAAATCTCCAAGAACAGTTGTAATTGAGTTTCCATCCTATGATGAAGCCAATAACTTTTACAATTCAAAAGAATATCAAGATGCACATTCTATTCTTGAAGGCTACGCAGAACGTCAACATCAAACGATTGAAGGTGCTTAATATTGGATTGGTTCATCGTCAATACTGCGCCAGAGATACCACGTAGCAACTGAACAATAAGGTGTAAATTTTTTATAAAGTTTATTTAAAAAACTTTTTGGAGGAAAGTATTTTTTCTTATAATTATTTGATATTGCTCTTAATAAGCCAATATCTTGTAAGGGCCAAATATTAGAACGATTGTAAGTGAATAATAAAATCATTTCTGCACTCCATCTGCCTATTTGTCTCAAAGATGATAAGTATTGAATGGCTTCCTCGTCATTCATGTTTTTGATTAATTTTGGATCAAATTCTTTTTTTACAAATTTAATCGACAATTCTTTTATTCCCAAAGCTTTTTGTCTACTTAAGCCACAAGATTTGAGCTGTGATATTGATAATTTTGATACTTTCAAAGGATTAATTTTTTTAATTTTTTTTTCAAACTTATTAAATACTGAATTAGCAGCTGATACGCTTATTTGTTGACCAATTATGCTTTTGCATAAAGAGTAAAAAATATCTTTTCTAGTGGTCAAGAATTTATCATTGTACCTTAAAATAAGTCTTTTTAAAACTTTGTCTTTTTTAGACAAAGTCTTAATAGCTTTTAACCAATAACTTGGATATTTGCTCACGGTCTCGGACTTAGAACTTGTTTTTTAAGTTTAGACTCTCTCATAAAAATAATTACAGAACTTGCAATAATTAAACCAGCTCCTAAAAGAGTTAGTACTTTTGGTATTTCGCCCCAAATGAAATATCCTAATAATATTGCAAATACTAAATTTAAATATTTTGTTGGTGTAACTAATGATGCTTCTGCAATTCTCAGTGATACGGTAAGTAAAATATTAGCTACTGAACCAATTATACCTGTAAAAATAAGAAGAAAGAGTTCAAATTTTGATGGCATGATCCAGCCAAAAGGAAGTGTTGCTAAACCAACTAACATGCTTAGTAGAGAAAAGTATAGGGCAATTCTATAGTTAGGTTCAGTAGATGATAAGCTTCTTATGCTTAGAGCTACGCATGCAAAAAAAATACAAAAAATTATTGGAAATAAGTAATAAATATTTAAATCGTCATAAGCTGGTTTAACAATCATTAACATTCCAATAAACCCAATGAAAACTGCAGACCATCTTCTTATGCCCACTTTTTCGGATAAAAAAAATATTGAACCTAAAGTAACGAAAATTGGTCCTCCAAAAGTCAAACTTACAACATCTGCTAAAGGTATCTCTCTTAGTGCAATAAAAAGTGCAACTATTGCTAAAGTCCCAGTTACTGCTCTGAAAGCATGTAGTCTAGGTCTGGTAGTTTTATAAAAAGTTTTAAATTCATTCTTAGGTACAAGCATTAATATAGGTATTAAACCGAAAAAGAATCTTGCAAATAATACTTCACCTACAGGAAACTGGTCTAACCATTTAACACAAGCATCCATCATCGCAAAACATGCAACAGATGCTACTCCGTACAATACGCCCAATTGATTTCGCGCTAACAATTTAATATCCTCACAGCTCTATATAATTACTTTATGAAGAAATGTACACTTGCTCTTGGATGTTTTTGGAAACCTGAGGAAAACTTCAAAAATAAACCAGGTATAATTGAAACAGAAGTTGGCTATGCTGGTGGATTATCAGATAAAGTAACATATGAAGAAGTATGTAAAGGTGACACAGGTCATGCTGAAGTTGTTAGACTGACCTTTGACGAAAAAACAATTTCATATAAAAAAATTTTAGATTTATTTTTTAAAATGCATGATCCTACTCAAAAAGATATGCAATATCCAGATGTTGGAACTCAATACCGAAGTGAAATATTTTATGAGGATGATGTTCAAAAAGCTGAGGCTAAAGAAATTTTAGAAATTTTTAATAAGGAATTAAATGGAAAAATTCAAACTAATATTTCTCAACTCAAAAATTATTGTAAGGCCGAGGAGTATCACCAGAAATATTTAGAAAAAAATAGATAATGAAGCAGCTTGTTACATCAGAATGGCTAGAAAAAAATATTAATAAAGTCAAAATATTGGATGCTACTTGGTGTTTACCAACTTCAGGTAGAAATGCTGAAAAAGAATTTAAAGAAAATCATATCAAAAACTCAATATTTTTTGATATCGATAAAAATTCAAATCAAAATTCTTCATTACCCCATATGCTTCCTTCAAATAAAGAATGGGAAAACATTGTCTCTAATTTAGGAATAAATAATTCCGATCGTATAATTATTTATGACAATTCAGATGTTTTTAGTTCTTGCAGAGTTTGGTATTCGTTTATTTATTTTGGTCATGACCCAAAACTTGTATCAGTTTTAGACGGTAATTTTACAAAATGGTTAAAAGAAAATAGAGTTGTGTCAAAAGAAATAAATCAAATTCAAAAAACTAATTATAAAGCTGAAGAAAATACATCTATGGTAATAAATAAAGCCCAGGTTAAAAAAAATATATTAGACAAAAAATTTCAATTAATAGATGCTAGAAGCAAAGAGAGATTTTTAGGTTTACAGCCTGAACCTCGAAAAGAATTAAAAAGTGGTCACATTGAGGGATCTATAAATATACCTTTTCAATTACTTTTAAATGAAGATAGGACGTTCAAAAAAAAAGAGGAGTTAATTAAGATTTTTGATGAGAATGAAATAGATGAAAATAAAGATATTGCTTTTACATGCGGATCTGGAATTACGGCTTGTATTTTAGGACTAGCTAATTCTATTATAAGTGGTAAAAAACCTACTGTTTATGACGGTTCATGGTCTGAGTATGGATTAGAATAAAAAATGAAAGCATCAAAATTAAAAGTTTTCCTTATTATTTTCTTTATTGCAATTTTTGCAATTATAGCTGCGAGACATTTTATTGGTTTGCACTTCAAGAAAAAATTTAGTGTGAGACCAGCACCGGGGGTAATCGTTGAACAAGTTGAAAAATCTATATTTTACAAAAGTATTGAAACTTTTGGAACAGCGATTGCACAAAATTCAAAAACTTACAGAATAAAAACTGATGAAGTTGTTGGAAAACTAAATATTGATAATAGATTTGTAAAAAAAGGTGAAATAATCCTAAGCCTCGAAAACGGAGAAAAAATTATTGCAGATTTTGCGGGTAAATTAGGCAAAAGAGAAATTGCCCAAGGAGTTTTGGGTTCAGAAAGTTTAATTGTAACTTTGGATGATCTAAAAAAAATAGTAATAGATATCAAAGTTCCAGAAAATTATGTAAGTATACTCAAAACAGGTTTAAAGGCAGAAATAACAAGTTCAGCATTTAAGAAAACTTTTAAAGGAAAAGTTCACACAATAAGTTCCAGAATAGATCCTTCTACAAGGTCAATTTTATCCAGAGTTTTAGTAGATAATTCCGATTTTAAAATCATTCCTGGGCAACTAATGACGGTAAAAGTAATATACGATGAAATTAATCAAATTGGAGTCCCTGAAAGTGCTGTTACAATACAAGGAAGTACAGCTTTTGTTTATACAGTAACAGGTGATATTGCCGAGAAAAAAAACATTGAGATTGGAAAAAGAAATTTTGGAAAAGTTTCTGTTTTATCAGGAATAAATGAGGGCGATCTTGTTATTACAGAGGGCGTTTCAAAAGTAAGAAATAAAGCTAAAATAAAAATTATAAATTCTCAAAATTAAATGTTTTTAACGGACTTATCTATAAAAAGGCCTGTCGTAGCTTCAGTAATGAGTTTGGTATTAGTGATATTTGGTCTTGTAACTTTTCAAGAAATTCCAACTGATGAATTACCTGATGTGCAACCTCCTGTAGTAACTATTCAAACTGAGTACAGGGGTGCGTCGGCAGAAATTGTTGATACTCAAATAACTCAAAAAATTGAAGATTTTGTTGGAGGAACACCTGGCCTAGAAACAATAGACTCTTTTAGTGAAGATGAAAGTTCAAGAATAACACTTACATTTGAAACTAGTCTAGACTTAGATGACGTTGCTAACGATGTGAGGAGCTCTGTATCTAGAGTGTTAGATAATTTACCGGAGGGGGCGGCACAGCCTGAAATTTTTAAACAAAGTGCAGCAATGAGAACTGTTATGTGGTTGTCTTTCAATTCTGAAACAATGACTGATTTGGAGTTAACTGATTATGCCGATAGATATTTGACTGATACTTTCTCTACTGTTGACGGCGTAGGCAGAGTACGTCTTGGTGGTGAAAGAGAGCTTTCACTTAGAGTTTGGCTGGATCCAATCGCTTTAGCTGCAAGAGATCTTACCACTCAAGAAGTTGAGACGGTTCTTAGAAGAGAAAATACAGAGTTCCCAGCTGGTCGAATTGAGTCAAAAGATATTGATCTGACTATTAAGCTAGATAAAGCATACAATGAGTTAAAAAATTATAAAAGTCTTCCGCTTAAAAGAGCTAAAGATGGTTCAATCATAACTTTATCAGATGTTTCGAGAATTGAATTAGGAGCCGAGTCTACAAGAACTCTCTTTAAAGGTAACGGAAAACAAGTTGTTGGTATAGGTATATATCAACAATCAGATGCGAACACTATCGCTGTAGCTAATGGTATCAAAAAAAAGATAAAAGAATTAAAACCCAGTTTACCACCAGATACCACCTTGGAAGTATCATTTGACAGAAGTAATTATATTAAGACAGCTATTAAAGAAGTTTACAAAACTCTAATAATTGCTTTAGTTCTTGTAACTATTATTATTTATTTATTTTTAGGAAATTTAAGAGCTTTAATTGTTCCTCTAATAGCACTACCTGTTTCATTAATCTCAACGTTTTTATCAATTTATATTTTTGATTTTTCAATAAATCTTTTTACTTTGATGGCTTTAGTTCTAGCGATTGGTATTGTAGTTGATGATGCAATTGTAATGCTGGAAAATATTGTAAGGAGGATAGAGTTAGGAGATACACCTTTAGTTGCAGCTTACAAAGGTGCAAAACAGGTTTCATTTGCAATTATAGCCACAACGGTTGTGTTGGTAGCTGTTTTTATCCCTTTAATTTTTATAAAAGGAATTACTGGAGTTCTTTTTACCCAAACAGCAATAACACTTGCGTCAGCCGTAATTATTTCTAGCTTCGTTGCGCTATCATTAAGCCCAATGCTAGCAAGTAAATTTTTGCAAAAAAATATGCAAAAATCAAAAATAGTTTTAAAATTTGAGAAATTTTTAAAAAATCTTACCTATCTTTATAAAGTTTCATTATTAAGTTGGATAAAGAAAAGAAAAACAATAACTATTTTTTTGTTAGGAACGCTTGCTCTAACAATATTCTTTTTTAATTTTGCTAAAAAAGAGTTGATTGCTCCAGAGGATAGAGGCGCCTTTTTTGTAATTATTAAGGCTCCACAAGGATCAGGTTTTAATTTTACCAAAGATAGGGCAGAGGAAATTGAAGAATTATTATTGCCAAGCGTTGGGAATGGTGAATATAGAAAATTAATAATGCGAGTTCCTGGTTTTGGAAAATCTGCTAAGCAAGTAAATAGTGGATTTATAATTGTCCTTTTGGAACCTTGGGCCAAAAGGGATCGTCATGGTGTTGAGATAATGAGGGAATCTTTTGGAAAAATTTCGAAAGTGCCTGGTGTTTTGGCTTTCCCAATTATGCCTCAAGGAATAAGAACAGGCGGAGTAGAAAGCCCTGTACAATTTGTTGTTTTGGGTAATACCTATGAACAATTAATTGAATGGAAAGAGATAATTAAGAGGGAGGCAAGAAAAAATCCTGGTCTTACGTCTATTCAAGATGATTTTGATCTAAACAAACCTCAATTAAATGTGAAGATAGATCAAAGAAAGGCTGCTGACCTAGGGGTTTCAACAGAAGATATTGGAAAAACTATAGAAACAATTTTTGGATCAAAAAAAGTAACAAACTTTACAAGGGATGGGAAAGAGTATTCTATTATTTTGCAAGGTGACATCAAGGATAGGCAAGAGCCAGATAGTATAAGTAAGGTTTTTGTGAGATCCAAAAATAATGGAAAGCTTGTATCTGTATCAAATTTGGTTGTTTACGATGAAGAAGGTCAATCTCCCTTCTTAGCAAGATACAATAGGCAAAAATCAGTTACTATCTCAGCAAGGCTTGTTGGAGACTATTCACTAGACGAGGCTCTTAAGTTTTTAGTAGGTGTTGTAGAACAAAATACGCCTCAAGCAAGAATTGCTTATAAAGGTGAAAGTGAGGAATATAAAAAAACAAATACTGAACTTTACGTAATATTTGCTTTAGCGTTAATTACTGCGTACTTAGCCATGAGTGCTCAGTTTGAAAGTTGGAGGCATCCACTAACAATTATGTTAACAGTTCCTATGGCTATTCTTGGAGGTTTAATTGGTCTTTTAGTAGTTGGCTCCTCATTAAATGTTTATAGCCAAATTGCATTAATCATTCTAATTGGTTTATCAGCAAAGAATGGGATACTGATTGTTGAATTCGCAAATCAACTAAGAAAAGAGGGAAAAAGTTTAGAAGTTGCTGTTTTTGAAGCAGCAGCTATTAGATTAAGACCTATTCTTATGACAAGTATCTCAACAATTATTGGAGTTTTGCCGCTAATTCTAGGAACTGGTCCAGGTGAGGCAAGTCGGTTAACTGTTGGAATAACAATTTTTGGTGGAATGTTGTTCTCAACTTTTTTTACCCTTTACGTGATTCCCACTGTTTATACAATTGTTGGAAGAGGAACTAAGAGGATTGATGCTGTTGAAATTGAATTACAGAAACAACTTAAAAAATAATATATTTATTTTTATCAAGATTTTTTTTGCAAAGAGTTAATTGTTTTCTATATTTGCTTGCCATATCCCTAACTGACTTTGCATATATGATAGCTTTTTTATCTTTATAGTAATTTTTATAATCTCCCCATCCCTTATAATAAGCTAAATATTGTCGATAAGGATCTTTTTTTGAAATTTTTAATATCTTATTTGTTTTATGTATATACCATCCTATAAAATCTACTGAGTCTTTAAACCTCGCTCTTGTAGCTAGTGGATTATTTGTTTCTCTTTTATATTGCTCCCAGGTTCCCTTTACTGCTTGAGAATATCCAAATGAAGATGAAGGTCTTTTAAATGGTATTATTTTAAATAATTTAGTTCTTGGTGGTTTTGCAAGCCAATTAAAGTCACTTTCTTTTTTAACAAAAGCTAATTGTAAATGTATAGGTGCTCCCCATTTTTCGTAGGAAGATTTAGAATGTTTATACCACAAATACCTTTCTTCAAAAATTGCGCAACTATTTTGAGTATTTTTCGGAATTGATGAGCATGCACCTAAAATAATAAATATTAAGATGGATACTATCTTTTTAAAAGGAATCACTTAGTAATTTATACTAAAAATTAGTTAAGCTTTCTCCATTTTTCTGGGTTCATAAACTTCCCTTGCCACATTCCTAATTTATTTTCTTTTGCAAAATCTTCATCTATTACATATTTTTTAGAGTATTTTCTGTATGCTATTGCAAGTCCGTTTCTTACCATCCATCGATTTAAGTTTGTGTTCCCCTTAAAGCAGGTAGCGATATATCTTTTGTATCTGTCTTTAGATGTAGATATACATTTAATTTCTGAATCATTTATTTTAGCAATCAATTTATCTTTTGAAATTTTCCCGCAGCTATAGTCTTTATAAAATGTAAAACCGATTATATACGATATTTTTAAAGACTCTTTTTTGCATTGTTGCTTCATCTCTGGAGCATCTATACCCTCTAGTCTAAATTTATAATTATTTATATGGATTGTATCTCCATCTACAATTTTTGGAATACCAGATACTTCATCTGCTATAACATTGGAAATCCAAAATAAAAATATTATTATAATGCCTTTAAACATTTAATTTTTTAATAAATTTAAATATAAAATAAGCCATCAATACTCCCAAGCTATTTGCATATAAGTCGTTAAGTTCAAATGCTCTATTAGGAATAAAATAATGCAATAACTCTAAAATTATTGAAATTAAAAATAAAAAAGAAAAGCTATTTATAAATTTTCTTTGGTTGGTTCGAAATATTAGACCTAAAATACTTAAATAGAAAAAAAATACTAAGTGATTAATAGAGGATCCTATTGGATTCGAAATAAAATCAGGTTGTTTTCCAAAATTACTGTATAAAAAATAACCAATTAAACTTCCTGGGAACAAATAAAGTATTAATAGAATTATAAATGAAAGATAGAATAAATATTTTGAAGTAGAAAATATAGTATTTTTCATTTAAATTTTTATATAATACATAATAACTTAATTAACTTATATGAGTAAACTAATCTTAACAAGACATGGTCAGAGTATCTGGAATGCTGAAAATAGATTTACGGGCTGGGTAGATGTTGATCTTTCAGAGAAAGGTAAAGAAGAAGCAAAAAAATCAGGTGAGTTAATTAGTAAATTGAATATTAAAATTGATATTAGTTATACTTCATATCTTAAAAGAGCTATTGAAACTCTCACAATTATCTTAAAAACATTAAATTTATCCCTAAAGTTTAATACTGCTTGGGAATTAAATGAAAGACATTATGGGTCATTAACAGGTTTAAATAAGGAGGAAACAAAAAATAAAATTGGTGAAGAGCAATTTAAAAAATATAGAAGGTCTTGGGACGTGGCGCCTCCACTCATGGCTAAAGATAGTAATTACCTTGAAAATTTCAGCCCTTTAAACGGTGGAATTCCCAAAAATAAAATTCCTTTGACCGAATCCCTAAAGAACACTTACGAAAGAGTAATTCCTTTTTATGATATTGAAATAAATAAAAATTTGAAAGATGGAAAAAATATCTTGATATCAGCTCATGGAAATTCATTAAGAGCATTGTGTAAATATCTATTCAGGATTTCAGATACAAGAATTAATGATCTTGAAATTCCAACAGGAAATCCTCTGATAATTGAATTTGATAATCAATTAAAAATTCTAAAATATTATTATCTAGATGAGTCAAGATCTAAAACTATAATTTTTAATCAATAGAATTTAAAGAAGATATTTTTTCGAACATTTCCAAGGTATTTAAATGGTAAAATTTTTGATTACTTTCCAATCCACCAAGATTGTTTTCATTTATTAATTTTGTCCAAACTTCATTCATAGAAAAAATATCTTTATCAAAAAAGACTAGATGATCATTTTTTATTATTTGTAGACCAGTAAAAATATATTCGTTCTGCTCATCTTTTGAAATTAAATTTTTATTTAAATTAAAATCACCCTTAAAAGAATTATCGAAAGATAATTTTTTTTTCACCATTAATAAACATGGTCTTTTATTTACGAAATACTCTTTTTCCAAAGATTTAACTTCATCAGAATATTTATTACTCCAAAGTGTATCTGGATTAATTACAAAAAAAGGGTTGTCCTTAAATTCTCTTGCTCCTTTTTTCACTCCCCCGCCCGTATCTAATAGTAAATTTTTTTCACTTGATATTTTTATTTTCACCTCTGTTTTAAAATTTGAGATAAATTTTTCGATTTGTTCAGCAAGATGATGAGTATTAACACTTATCTCTATTACGCCATGATTGATTAGAAGATTGATAGCTCTCTGAAGCAAAGTGACACCTCCTATCTCTAATAGTGATTTTGGTTTTTTATTTGTGAGAGGCTGCATTCTTTTTCCTAAGCCTGCAGCTAGTATCATTCCATGTTTTATTTTCATAAACTGCTTAATTTTTTTAGTTTTTGGATGTTGAAATTTTTTTTAAAAACTAAATTAAAGTCTTTAAAGATCGGATTTTTCAGACGTTTTTCAACTAAACTCCAAGTGTAAGGTAAATATTTAAGATAATCAGGTTTACCATCTCTTTTAGAAAGCCTTACAAATATACCTAAAATTTTTAAATTTCTTTGAACTGATAATATTTCAAAATCATTTTTTAAATTTTTGTAATTCTCTTTTTTGAATTTTGATTTTAGATGGTAAAAATTCAATATTTTTTCTTGCAAGTTGGAAGGAAGTTTTATTCTTACATCATCAATTAATGAAGCTACATCATACAATGGATTCCCAATTATTGCATCCTGGCTATCTATTAAACCGAATTTATTTCCATTTACTATTATATTTGATGCATGAAAGTCTCTATGTACAAAAACATTATTTTTAAAATAAAGTTTTTTATATATTTTAGTTAATTGTTTTTTCATAATATTTTTAATTTTACGATGCTTCGAACTTTTAAGATAATACTTTAGATACCAATCAAAAAATAAATCAGATTCTTTATGAAGATTTTTAATTGAGTAATTTTGAAAAATAATTTTAAATTTATCCAAACGATAATTTCGCTTTAATTTTATATTTTGTAGTTTAATAATAATCTTAACTAATTTTTTATAATCATTAAATTTGTTTTTTTTTTTGATTATTAAATCATAAAATGATTTTTCTCCCAAATCAGTTATCTCAATAATATTATTATCATAGTGATTAGTTATTAATTTTGGCGCGTGAATCTTATATTTTGTTAAAATCTTGTTTACAGCAATATAAGTGATTAAATTTTTAAATTTTTCTTTTTTTGCTTGAACAATGATCGATGTACTTCGTCCTTTTTGTAATCTATAAAATTCTCTAAAGGATGCATCTCCTGAAATTTTTTTAAGCTTATAGTTCATCAAAAATTTTCCATTTACCAGATCCTATAAATTTTATTTCTCTCTCGTTCTCATTTTTAGCATATTCTATATGTATTTCTAACCTATCAGATAATGAAATATCAATGAGTTGAGGCCATTCTATAATTTTAATTGTATCTTGCTTATCTAAAAAAATACCTAAATGTTTTAATTCTCTCTTATCTGTTATTCTGTAAAGATCGTAGTGCATAACCTTAATATTATTTAGATCATACTCATAAAGTAGATTAAAAGTAGGGCTTAATACCTCTGTTATCTTTACTCCATTTTTTTCTTGTAGGTAATTTATCAAAAATCTTGTAAAAGTAGTTTTTCCTACACCAATATCACCGGTTAAAAAGATACAATCTTTTTTAGTTAGTTGGTCTGCAACTTTTTTTGATAAAGAATTGAGATGTTCTAAAGATTTAACAATCATTAGCTACTGTTTAGTAGCGATAAGTATCTGGTTTGAATGGTCCTGATGGTTTAACGCTAATATAATCTGCTTGGTCTTTGGACATTTTCGTGAGCTTAGCTCCTACTTTTTCTAAATGTAGCATAGCAACTTTTTCATCCAAATGTTTCGGTAAAACATAAACTTTATTTTCATATTTATCTGAATTATTCCAGAGTTCAATTTGCGCTATGACTTGATTTGTAAATGATGCGCTCATTACAAAACTTGGGTGACCTGTTGCGCATCCAAGATTAACGAGTCTCCCTTCTGCTAATAAAATGATTCTTTTTTTACTTGGTAGCTCTATTTCATGAACTTGAGGTTTTATTTCGTCCCATTTATAGTTTTTCAAAGCTTCAACCTGGATTTCGTTATCAAAATGTCCAATATTACACAAGATAGCTCTATCTTTCATATTTCTCATATGATCTGCGGTTACTATATCTTTATTTCCAGTAGCAGTTACCACAATATCGGCATCTATAATTGCATCTTCCATTAAAACTACTTCGTATCCTTCCATTGCTGCTTGAAGTGCGCAAATTGGATCTGTTTCTGTTACCATTACTCTAGCACCTGCTTGACGCAAAGAAGCTGCGCTGCCTTTGCCAACATCTCCAAAACCTGCAACAACTGCTACTTTTCCGGACATCATTACATCTGTAGCTCTTTTAATTCCATCAACTAAACTTTCTCTACATCCATATAAATTATCAAATTTTGATTTTGTCACAGAGTCGTTTACATTGAATGCAGGTACCATTAACTGCTTATTAGCCTCCATTTTTTTTAACGCTAATACTCCAGTAGTAGTTTCTTCTGAAATACCTTTAACACCCTTTAAGATATCTTTATAATCTTTATGCATTAGACCTGTTAAATCTCCTCCGTCATCCAAAATCATGTTGGGTTTCCAATTTTTTTTTCCCTCTATTGTTTGTTTTACGCACCACCAGTACTCTTCCTCGGTTTCGCCTTTCCAAGCAAAAACTGGTATACCAGCTTTAGCAATTGCTGCCGCAGCATGATCTTGAGTAGAAAAAATGTTACAGGATGACCACCTTAACTCTGCTCCGAGATCAACAAGAGTTTCAATTAAAACTGCTGTTTGGATTGTCATATGTAAACAACCTAAAATTTTTGCACCTTTTAAAGGTTTTTTTCCTTTGTACTCTTTTCTTAGTGCCATTAATCCTGGCATTTCTGACTCAGCAATAGAAATCTCTTTTCTTCCAAAGTCAGCTAAACTTATATCTTTAACTTTATAATCTTGATCCATTTTGAATTTGTTAATATCAACATAAGCTTATCTTATCAAGAAAGAACGCTAGGAAAATTTAGGAAGTAGCACTTCTACTTGAGCGCCTTTAGTATTTAGTCTATTTGACGCTGCTATGGTCCCCTTATGAAGTTCTACAATATTCTTAACGATATTAAGACCTAAACCTGAGTGTTTTCCAAAGCTTTTTGGCCTATTGCTATAAAAACGTTTAAAGATTTTTTGTGGAGACGTTTCCGAAAACCCTGGTCCTTCGTCTTTTACCGTCATAACAATGTTTGTCGTTGTTTCCTCAATGCTTATTTCAATTTTTTGGTCATTTTGGCTAAACGAAATAGAATTATCTAATAGGTTTGCAATGACTTGTTCTAATCTATTTTCAATTCCTAATATATATCTACCTTTTTTTGAACTTATTTTCTCTTTAATTTTTATTTCTATATTCTTATTTTGGTTACTTAGATCTTGTTTAAAATCATCCACAACATTATTTATAACTTCTATCAAATTAACCTTGCTCATTTTCTCTCTTGATAGAGAAGCTTCGTCTTTAAGCATTTGAGAATAATCAGTAATTAATCTTTCTATTCTTTCTACATCATGATTAATTATTTTTAGGAGTTTTTCACTTTCATCTTTCTCTGTTGTCTTATCTAATAGCTCAGATGCACTTTTTAAAGATGCTAATGGATTCCTTATTTCGTGTGCTAAGTCGTTTGAAAATGTTTCAGCTCTATTCGTTCTGTGTTGAAGATCTTTTGTCATCTCATCTATTGACATTGTTAACTTTCCAATTTCATCATCTCTTACAAATACTTTTTTTATATTTATATTTTCTGAAGATTTATGTTTTATTGAGTCGCTATATTTTACGAGTAGGCCAATTGGTTTGAGAATATATTTATTAAGAAACATTGAAAAAATCAAAATTACGAGAGCAACAGCAAAAACTGTTCTAATAATAAAATCTTTTCTTTCTTTTACTGCATTTAATATATCATTTGCTTGCTCTGAAACTAAAATATAACCAATTTTTTCTTTCTCTAAATTTATTTCACTTAAAGTTTTGACATGAAAATCGTTTTTATTTACTACTGAGAGAGTTAGCGGCTCGTTTTCGTACTGTTCGTCTAATATTTTTTTTATATTATTAATATCTTTTTTATCTCTTACCATTAAGTCAGTATCAGTTTTGGTTTTCTGCCCATTTATACTTTCCTCAATTATTTCATCAGATTTTGAGAAAACACTTTGATCTAAATCCAAAATGTTTGTATCTCCAATAAGATTACCGGATAAATCATAAAATTGAACTCTGTCTAAGCTTTGAAATAAAAATCTTGTTGAAAGCAAAAAAGTTCTAATTCCTTCTGTGCTATAATTTACATTTAGCCTCTTTAGATGATCAATTGTATTGCTTATTATAATTTTATGATTTTCTGACCTTTTTTTTATTAAGTTTGGTTGGATGGCTTTTAAATAAAATATAGTAAATAAGCCTAGTATAGAAAAAGTAGTTAAATTAAATAGTAAGAATTTTTTTAATATTGAAGCTGTTTTTTTTTGTTTCATTAACTAACATTCCATCTATACCCGCTTCCATACCTAGTTTCAATTGCTGAGAATTTTTCATCTACTTTTTTAAACTTTTTTCTAATTCTTTTTACATGACTGTCAATTGTCCTGTCCTCAATTTCTGTATTTTCCTTATAAGCTATATCCATAAGATGCGCTCTTTCCTTGATAACTCCTGGTCTTTTTGCTAATTCCTTTACTATCAAAAATTCTGTAGTCGTTAACTTATCTGGCAAAGATTTTCCATTCCATTCACACTCAAGTTGAGCTGGATCTAACTTCAGTTTTCCATGTGAGATGATATTTTTTGTATCATCAATTACGTTTGTTTTTTTCCTTAATTGAACTCTAATTCTTTCAATCAAAACTTTTGTTGAAAAACCTCCAGATTTTTTTACAAAGTCATCAGCACCTAATTTTAATCCTAATAATTCATCTACTTCCTCGTCCTTGGAGGTTAAAAATATTATTGGAATAGACATTTTCTTTTTTAATTTTTTTAAGAGCTCTTCTCCATCCATTCTTGGCATTTTGATATCTAGCACTGCTAAATCAGGCGGGTTTCTGGTAAGACCAATTAAAGCAGATTCTCCGTCGATATAAGTCTGAACTTTGAAACCTTCCCTCTCTAAGGCCATACTTATTCCAGTAAGTATATTTCTGTCGTCGTCAACTAAAGCAATTGTTTGTGCCATGATTTTATTTTCATGATATTAATGTCAAAATTTAGGCGTCAATGAGCCTCTCCCCAGTTATTTCCTGAGCAAATATTTACCTCTAAAGGAATTGAAAACATGTGATGTTCTGAGCTTGAGACAGATACCATAGCCTCTTTGATAATTTTTTTAACACTATTTTCATCAACTTTTAAGCACTCAAAAATTAATTCATCGTGAATTTGAAGCAACATCTTTGCCTGTTTTTTTTTTTCTAAAGCATTATCAATTTTTATCATTGCCAACCTGATTATATCAGCAGCAGATCCTTGTATTGGTGCGTTGATAGCTGCTCTCTCTTGAAAACTTCTAACACTAAAATTTTTATCATTTATACCTCTCAAATGTATTCTTCTTCCAAAAATATTAGTAACAAAACCTTGTTTTCTACAGTTTTTAACAGTTGTTTGCATATAATCTTTTATCTCAGGAAATTTTTTAAAATATGAATTAATAAATTCTTGAGCATCATCATTGGAAACTGATATTTGTTTTGCTAGTCCATATTGTGTAATACCGTAAATTATCCCAAAATTAATTGCTTTTGCTTTTCTTCTTTGATCTTCAGAAACTTTATTTATTGATATATCAAAAACTTGGCTAGCAGTTAGACTATGAATATCTTGATTATTTTTAAAAGCTTTTTTTAACTCTTTTACATCTGCTATATCTGCAAGAATTCTCATTTCTATTTGATTATAATCTGCTGAGATGAGGATACTATTCTTCTCAGCAATAAATGCTTTTCTTATTTCTTTTCCATCGAGTGATTTTATTGGGATGTTTTGTAGATTCGGGTCACTAGACGCCAACCTACCGGTATTTGTCGCTGCCAAAAGAAATGAAGTATGAACTCTTTTAGTTTTTTTACTTATATGATCTTGAAGTGCATCTGTATAAGTGCTTTTTAATTTAGAAACTTGCCTCCACTCTAGAACTAAATTAGGAAACTTATGACCGGAATTAGCTAGGTCTTCCAATATTTTTGCATTTGTAGCCAAACTGCCTTTTTTGGTTTTCTTTAATTTAGCGATTTTTAGATCATTATAAATTATTTCACCTAGTTGTTTTGTAGAACCAATATTAAATTCTTTTCCAGAAATTTTATATATTTCTTTTTCTATTTTTATCAATCTATCTTGAAATTTTTTTGATAATATCTTCAAATAATCATCATTAACTTTAATACCATTAGTTTCTAATTTTGATAAAATTTTGATCATGGGTTTTTCAAAAATTTCATAAATCTTATTTAGTTTCTGATTGTCAACTCTTTTAGAAAGAATTTTATACAGTCTCAAAGTTACATCTGCATCCTCTGCAGCATAAGCTGTCGCTTTGTCCAAATCAACTTCAGAGAATTTTAATTGTTTTTTTCCTGAGCCTACCAATTCTTTATAAGTGATTGTTTTATGCCCAAGGTGTAATTCGGCCAATGTATCCATGTTATGCCGATTGTTTCCTGCGTCTAGTGTGTATGAGAGTAGCATTGTGTCTTCAATAGACTCTAATTCAACTCCATATCTTTTTAAAATAATATAATCGTACTTTATGTTTTGACCGACTTTTTTAATACTTGGATCTTCAAAAATTTTTTTCAACTTTGTGAGGACTTTATCCAATTTTAAGCTTACTGTGTTTTTATGTGCTACAGGTATATAAAAAGAAGAATTTTGATCATAACTTAGGGATATACCAACTATTTCTGCGTCTTGTGGATTTAAAGAGGACGTCTCAGTGTCAACTGATATAATACTCTTTTCATTCAAAACATTTATCAACTTATCTAAATCTTTTTCCTCAATAATCTTTTTATATTTTTTGGTGTCAATTTTTGAGGAATTATTAAATTTTGTATCAATTTTTGAAATTTTTTTGCCCGGTTCTCCATAAAAACTAATTGCCTGGCTTAGCAACCTATTAAATTCCATGTCTCTCAAAAAAGTATAAAGTTTGTCTTTATTAATTTCTTTAATTGAAAACTCTGCTGGATTATTTTTTATAGGCACATCATCCTTTAAAGTAACTAATTTCTTGCTTAAATATGCTTTGTCTTTATTTGCTATTAAAGTTTCTCTTCTTTTTTTTTGAGTTATTTCTGAGGCTTTACTAATTAAGTTATCTAAATTTTTATATTTATTAATCAGTTCTGAGGCTGTTTTAATACCTATCCCAGGTACTCCAGGTATATTATCAGATGAGTCTCCTGCTAATGACTGAACATCTATCACTTGTTCTGGCTTCACGCCAAATTTTTCTACAACTTCTTTTTCTCCAATTATTTTGCTTTTCATTGGATCGAACATTCTAACTCTGTTTGAAACTAATTGCATTAAATCCTTGTCAGAAGATATGACTGTAACTTTTGCGCCAATTTCAGTAATTTTTTTTGAATAAGTTGCTATTAAATCATCTGCTTCATAATTCAAAAGTTCTATCGACGGCAAATTGAAAGCCTCTACAGATTTTCTTATGTATTCGAATTGTGGAGCAAGATCTTCTGGTGCTTCATCTCGATTAGCTTTGTACTCACTATAAATTTCATTTCTAAAATTTTTTCTTGCCGAGTCAAATATTACTGCAAAATGAGTGGGCTTATTTTTAGAGTCATCTGATCTTACATCTTCTAACAATTTAAATAGCATTGAGCAAAAACCACTAACTGCACCTGTTGGAAGACCATCGCTTTTTCTAGACAACGGAGGTAGTGCATAATACGCTCTAAAAATATATCCTGAACCATCAACTAAATAAAAATGATCTGTTTTTTTTATTGAACTCATATATACATATTACATTGAATTTTAATCTATTAATAAAAAAGTATGAATAAATTTGCCCTAACTGTTGAAAATCTAACAAAGATTTACTCTAACTCTAAAAATAAAAAACAAAACAGAGCCTTAAATGAATTAAATTTCGAAGTTAAACAAGGTGAGGTGTTTGGTTTACTTGGTCCAAATGGTGCTGGCAAAACAACATTTTTAAGTATCTTAGGAGGAACAGTTGTAAAAACAAGCGGTAAAGTAAATGTATGGGGCTTTGATCTAGACCAAAACCCTCGTCAAGCTAGAGCTTCCTTAGGGATAGTTCCTCAAGAAGTTAATTTAGACGCTTTTTTTAGTCCTAAGAAACTTTTAGAACTCCAAGCAGGATTATACGGTATTACAAAAAATGATAGAATAACTGATCTTGTTTTGAAGATGGTAGCCTTAGAAGACAAAGCAGAGGCTTATTCAAGAAGTTTATCTGGAGGGATGAAAAGACGCCTGCTAATTGCTAAAGCAATGGTTCATCAACCGCCAATTTTGATTTTAGATGAACCAACTGCTGGAGTTGATGTAGAATTAAGAAATAATCTGTGGAAAAATGTAAAAGAACTTAATAAGGAAGGAGTTACAATAATTTTAACAACACATTATCTTATTGAGGCTCAAGAAATGTGCGACCGGATTGCTATTATAAATAAAGGAAATTTAGTTGCATTAGATACAACGAAAAAGTTACTTGAGCGTATACAAACAAAAAAAATTAATTTTAAAATAAAAGATGTCGATTTAAATAAGAATTTATTTATGAAAAATATAAATTTCTTAATAAAATCAAAGAATTCTATTTCTGTGACTTATGAGAAAAATTTGTTAGATTTTGGGGAAATTGTGAATTATTTGAACAAAAATAATATAAAAATTGAGGATATTTCAACAGAGGACGGTGACTTAGAAGACGTTTTTGTTCAATTAACAAAACACTAGATTTTAACAAAAAAAAAGCTAAATTATCTTTATGGAATTTGTAAAAAGTTTTAGTTACATAAAATTAGTCAAATATATTTTTATTGCATTGTTGGGTTCGGTCTTATTAGCAATTTCCTCTAAAATTAAAATACCTTTTTACCCAGTGCCTATGACAATGCAAACTTTTGTTGTGCTATTTATTGGAATAGCATTCGGTTGGAAACTCGGTATAGCTACAATATCTTTATACTTATTTGAAGGAATTATGGGTTTACCTGTTTTTTCAGGAACGCCAGAAAAAGGGGTGGGAATGGTTTATTTTACTGGACCAACTATGGGCTATTTAATTGGATTTATTATAACGGTATACTTTGCTGGTAAATTTGTGTTTGACGATAACTTGGTAAAAAATTTTTTAAAATTGACATTTGCAGTAAGTTTTATTTATGTTTTTGGAATACTTTGGCTGGGAAGTTTAATTGGTTGGGAAAAACCAATATTTAAATTAGGGGCTCAGCCATTTTTAATGGCAGAGTTATTTAAAATTTTAATTGCCACATTAACAATAAATCATATAAAAAAACTTAGAAAATTAATTTAGTATTATCTTGGGGACCTTTTAGAGAGAATTCTTTGTAAAGTTCTTCTGTGCATTTTTAATCTTCTGGCTGTCTCTGAAACATTTCTGTTGCAAAGTTCAAATACTCGATGAATATGTTCCCATTTTACCCTATCAGCTGACATTGGATTTTCAGGTGGTTTAGCTTTAGACTCGGGAGATGCTAATAAAGCAGCCTCAACATCGTCAGCATCTACTGGTTTAGCAATATAATCTATCGCTCCAACTTTAACCGCTGCTACAGCTGTAGGTAGATTCCCGTATCCAGTTAACATTACTATTCGGCTATCATTTTTATTCTTAGATAGTTCCTTGACTACATCTAATCCGTTGCCGTCCTCTAACCTTAAATCAACTACTGCAAAGGCTGTAGGGGCTGTCTTAGCGATATTTAGGCCCTCAGCAACTGATTTAGCCTCTTTAACTTGAAATCCTTTCTTCTCCATCGCTCGAGCTAAACGGCCTCTTAAAGGGTCGTCATCATCAACAATAAGCAGGGATTTATCAGCAAAGTCCGCTAATTTAAGCTGTTCGGGTACGTTTTTATATGCTCTCATATTAAGTAGATATAGGTACTGTTGACAATATTTCAACACAACAAATATGTCCTTTTTTTTCTTTACATAAAGTAAAAAAAACCTTAAACGCAAAATAAATAAGGTTTTTTTTATTAAATTTTTTAAAAAATCTTTGTGTAATTTAACGCGAGGGACACATGAAATGGGAAAATTTAAAACTGTTAACGAATTAGTTAACACATTACAACCAGATTATCCCGTATACTGCATACGGCTAAACGAGATTAAAAAATCCGTAAAATTTTTTAAAGAGAATTTTCCAGGAAAAATACTCTATGCGGTAAAAACTAATCCAAACGAGAAAATTATTAAACAAATTATTAATAACGGCATCAATGAATTTGATGTTGCATCTCTAAATGAAATTAAGCTTATTAAAAAAATTAAATCAGATGCTAAATTACACTTCATGCACACGATTAAAAGTAAAGATAGTATTTCATCAGCTTACTTTGATTACGGTGTCAGAAGTTTCTCTCTGGATAGTAAAGATGAATTAAGAAAGATTTTGGATGCAACTAAACAAGCAAAAGATTTAGAGTTATTTGTTCGAATTGCAATTTCAAATGAACATGCAGAAATAGATTTATCTAGAAAATTTGGTGTTCTTCCTTCTGAAGCTTTGGGATTAGTGAGATTATGTAAAGATAATTCAAAAAAACTTGGAATAAGTTTTCATGTAGGATCTCAGTGCATGCATAAAATTTCTTACTCTAAGGGTATACGTGAAATAGGAAATATAATTAAAAAGACAAAGATAGTTCCAGACAAAATCAATGTCGGTGGTGGTTTCCCTTCTATTTATCCAGATCTAAATCCTGAGCCGTTAATAAATTATATGAATGAAATTAAAACGTCATTAAATAATTTAAAACTTAATAAATTGCCTGAAATAATATGTGAACCGGGAAGGTCTCTTGTAGCGGAAAGTGGATCAACTATTGTAAAAGTTATTTTAAGAAAAAAAAATAACCTATATATCAATGATGGAACTTACGGATCTTTATTTGATGCAGGTGCTCCGAATTTTGTTTTGCCATCAAAAATGATTGCAGATGGAAGAGTTCAATCTAAAAAACTTACTGCTTTTAGTTTTTTTGGGCCTACTTGTGATGGGTTAGATTATATGAAAGGCCCTTTTTTGTTGCCAAATAATATTAAAGAAGGAGATTATATTGAGTTAGGCCAGCTAGGTGCTTACAGTCTAACCTTTAGAACAAACTTCAATGGTTTTTATTCAAATGAAATTCATGAATTAAGTGACAAACCAATTATATCTATGTACGATAATCTAAATGATAAAGTTGGTTCTTTAGTAGCTTAATGAATAAAAAGATTAGTCCTAATATTGGGCATAATAAAAAATCTCTACTTAACTCACCTGTCGAGCACATCGATATCAAGTCTTTTGATTCTCGTAAGATCATTGATGGTATGAGCAAAATGTCTTTCACTTCTAGAGATACAGCCAGAGCGGCATCTATTTATAATGAAATGCTTGCAGATAAAGATTGTGCAATTTTTTTAACCTTAGCAGGATCTACTTCAGCAGGCGGGTGTATGGATTTATACAGAGATTTGGTAAAACATAATATGGTCGATGCAATAGTGGCTACAGGGGCTTCTATTATTGATATGGATTTTCTTGAAGCTTTAGGCTTCAAACATTATCAAGGATCTCAATTTCAAGATGACACTGAGTTAAGAAATAACTATATAGATAGAATCTATGATACCTATATAGATGAGGAGGAACTTCAAGCTTGTGATCAAACTATTTGTGATATTGCTAATACATTAAAACCAAAAACTTATACCTCAAGAGAATTCATTCTAGAGTTAGGAAAATATCTCAAAACTAATGCTAAAAAAAAGGGTTCTTTGATAGAGACTGCATACGATAACGATGTTCCAATATTTTGCCCAGCTTTTACTGATAGCTCTGCAGGTTTTGGGCTCGTAATGCATCAAGAAAAAAATCCAGATAAACATATTACAATAGACTCTATAAGGGAATTTAGGGAATTAACTGAAATTAAACTTCAATCAAAACAATCAGGACTGCTGATGATTGGAGGAGGTGTGCCTAAAAACTTTATTCAAGATACAGTAGTTTGTGCAGAGTTATTAGGTAAAAAAGTTGATATGCATAAATATGCTATACAAATAACCGTTGCCGATACTAGAGATGGTGCTTGCAGTAGCTCTACATTAAAAGAGGCTAGCTCATGGGGTAAAGTAGACATTACAAAAGAGCAAATGGTATTTGCTGAAGCCACAAGTGTATTGCCGTTAATTGCAAGTGATGCATACCACAGAGCAAATTGGAAAAAGAGATTAAAAAGGAATTTTTCACAAATTTTTAGTTCTTAAATGAATTACTTGGACCAGAAAAAAGGTTTTTTGGGATTTGATGCAAATCATAAATCTAAGTCGAAAGTAATTGTAGTGCCGTTTGGTTTAGAAAAAACAGTGAGCTATGGTAGTGGAACTAAGAATGGACCAAAAGAAATAATAAAAGCCTCTCATCAAGTTGAGTTATTTGATGAAGAATTAAACAAAGAGCCATACAAAGAGATCGGTATTAAAACTTTAAAACCCTTTAAGATAAAGAGTAAATTAAATGATGCTTTAAACCAATTGTCAGAAATTAATGAAAAAATACTCTCTGAGGAAAAATTTCCATTAATTTTAGGAGGCGAACACTCTATTACTCCAGGGTCTATAAAACCGTTTACTAAAAGACATAAAGAATTAATCCTTTTACATTTTGATGCTCATGCTGATCTAAGAGAAAGCTATCAAGGAGAAAAATTTTCTCATGCTTCTGCAATTAAAAGGTGTCTTGATTTTAATAACTTAAAAGTAGTGTCTTTTGGCATAAGAAATCTTTCAAAATCTGAAATGGATTTTTATAATAATAACAAAGATAGAATTGAAATTTTTTGGGCTAAAGATAAAAAAAAGTGGGATCTTGAAAAAATTAACAATTTATTTAAAAACAAGAATGTTTATATAACTTTCGATGTGGATAGTTTTGATGCAAGTATTATGCCAGCAACTGGAACTCCAGAACCAGGCGGATTATTTTGGGATGAGGTTTTGGAGATAATAAAGAAAGTCTGTCGAATATCAAATATAGTTGGTGCAGACATTAATGAACTTGCTCCAATAAAAAAATTCGATTCATATAACTTTTTAGTAGCTAAATTAGTTTATAAAATCCTTGCGTATTCTTTTGAATTTAAACGTTAAATAAAATATTTTTGGGCGACCAGCTAATGACTACTGAAGCGCCACCTAAATTTTTATCATCTTTAAACAATAGTTTAGCATTTTTTCTCTCCAATAAAGTTTTCCCTAGGAAAGTTCCAAGCCCTAAGCCTGAGTTTGAATTTAATTCTAATGATCTTGATTTTATATAAGGTTCTCCCAATTGATCAATAATATCTCTAGGAAATCCTGGCCCATCATCATTTACAATAATTTTAATTTCTTGCTCATCGCTCACAAGAAAAACATTAACTTTACTTTTTGAAAATTTAATTGCATTACCTATAAAATTTCTTAATCCGTAAATCATTTCTGCTGACCTCTGGATATCAATTTTATTTTTATCACCATCAGAAACTAAATTAATTTCTTTAGAAGAAGTTTCTTTAAAAGAATTTATAATTTCTTCAAGTAAATCCTCTAATTTAGTCGAACTAAAAAATTTATCTTCTTCTATCTGCTTTTTTGAAATTCTTTTCAAAATTTCGCTACATCTTTTAGATTGACTAATTAATAAATCGATATCTTTTGAAAGTTCACTATTATTTCCTATTTCTTTTTTCAATTCTTTTGCAACTACACTTATTGTAGCTAAAGGAGTTCCAAGCGAATGAGCTGCTGCCGCTGCTTGGCCTCCCAAGGACTCTAATTCATATTCTTTATAGATTACTTCTTGAAGTTTTTTGAAAGCTTTTTCTGTTTTCTTTTTTTCTCCTGCAAATCTAATTCCAAAATAACTTAAAAATATCAAACCAATCAAAATAGAAATTATTATACCGATCTTATAAAAATTTGGAAAACTTAATATTATGTCCTCGCCTGGAAGGGGTAAATGAAAAAATGAAATTGATAATAAAAGTATTGACGTAATTAAACCTAAAATAATCGTGGTCCCCATGCTTAAAAATGTTGACGAGACTATAGCTGGAATTACTAATAAAAATGAGAAAGGATTAAATATTCCTCCTGTTAAATAAAGAAGGGCGCTTAACTGTATCAAGTCGTACAATAGAAAAGGGGCTGCATAGAAATCTTTAAGTTGATTGATTTTAACACCAAATTGAAGATACAAATTTGTAGCTAAACCAAATGAAATAATTAGATAACTCTCTACGATCGGAAATGGCAGATTCAAATAATAATAAACAATACCTATTGCTAAAAACTGGCCAAAAATAGCTATATATCTTAAAATTGTTAGAGTATTTTTATCTAAATTTAAGTTCTCTTTTGTACGGAAAAGAGTAGAAAAATTCATTATTTTTAAATATCTAGATTAGTAACTTCTAAAGCGTTGTTTGTTATAAAATCTTTCCTAGGAGCTACTTCATCTCCCATCAAAACTTCGATCATTTTTTGATCCTCTTTTGATTTTTCTTTAGTTCCTTTAGTGTATTGTACTTTTAACATAGTTCGATTGTCAGGGTTTAAAGTAGTTTCCCATAATTCTTCGGGATTCATTTCTCCTAATCCTTTAAACCTTTGAATAGATAATTTTTCTCTTTGAGTTTGAATGAATTTTTTATATTCCGAAGAGCCTTTTTTTATCTTCTTATCTATTTTAGAAATTTCTAAAATATAATCTTCTAGCGATTTTTCATCTTTAATATAAATACTTTTGTTAGCTTTTGTCACTTTAAACAATGGCGGTTGAGCTAAATATACGTGACCGTTTTCGATTAATTGATTAAAAGGGTAATTATTAAAAAATGTTAATAGTAAAGTTCTTATATGTGATCCATCTACATCTGCATCTGTCATTATTACGATTTTATCATATCTCAAATTTTCAATATTAAAATCTTTTGAGCCAGTTCCTAATGCATTTATCAAGGTAACAATCTCACTTGATGACATCATTTTTGATAGTGCTTTAGTAGATTGATCTTCCCCGTTTTTTTTTCCATTCACATATGTATTCAGAATTTTTCCCCTGAGTGGCAAGACAGCTTGAAATTCTCTTACTCTGCCTTGCTTGGCTGAACCGCCCGCAGAGTCACCCTCAACAATAAATAGTTCGGTGCCCTCTCTTTTTTGATTTTGGCAATCCGCTAATTTTCCTGGTAAACCTGATAGTTCAAAAGTTCCTTTTCGTCTTACACTATCTCTCGCTTTCCTTGCTACATCTCTAGCCATAGCTGCTTGTGTAATTTTTTCCAAAACTGTTTTTGCAACTGATGGATTTTGGTCAAGCCATGTCGAAACTTTATCTCCTATAATTTGTTCAACAATGTTTCTAATTTCAGAAGAAACAAGTTTATCTTTTGTTTGTGATGAAAATTTTGGATCTGGCATTTTAATCGATAGCACTGCTGTTAAACCCTCTTTAATGTCTTCGCCAGAAAGGGTAATTCTATTTTTTTTATTATTCCTATCTCCAGCATATTTATTAATAACTCTTGTTAAAGCACTCCGAAAACCTAAAAGATGAGTACCTCCATCTTTTTGAGGAATATTATTTGTGAAAGGTAAAACTTCTTCTGAATATCCAGCATTCCATTCAAAAGAGCACTCGACAATGACATTATTCTTTGTCGAAGTAATATATATTGGTTTTTTAAAAACTTCTTTCTCATTTTTGTTAAATAATACTGGTTTTTTATTATTGATATGCCTTACGAATTCGATGATTCCCCCATCATATTTATGAACAGACTCTTTAGTTTTTTTTGAAAAATTATCTACAATAGATATCGATATTCCCTTGTTCAAGAAAGCAAGCTCTCTTATTCTTTTTTCAAGAATAGATGGACTAAATTTTATAGAAGAGAAAATTTTTTTTGACGGTAAAAATGTTATTTTCGTTCCTTTCTTCTTAGTTTTACCTATCTGTTTAAGCGGTTTAATTGAATTTCCATCTTGAAATTTTATTGCATACTCTTTACCGTCTCTAAAAATATTCAATTCTAATTTTTCAGACAATGCATTCACTACGGAAACACCAACACCATGTAGTCCGCCGGAAACCTTATAAGAGTCATGATCAAACTTTCCACCGGCATGTAATTGGGTCATAATTACTTCGGCAGCAGAAACTTTTTCTCCTTTATGAATATCAACTGGAATTCCTCTTCCATCATCTTCGATAGTTACAGTGTTGTCTGGATTAATTGTAACAATAATTTTTTTACAATAACCTGCTAATGCTTCATCAATTGAGTTATCAATCACCTCGAAAACCATATGATGAAGACCAGAACCGTCATCAGTATCCCCAATATACATCCCTGGTCTTTTCCTGACTGCATCAAGGCCTTTTAAGACCTTTATCGAGTCCGCACCATAAGATTTATTTTTTTTTAATTCAGAATTATTAGACATTTCGTTCTTTTATAAGGATTAACTAATATACCATTTTTTTGATACAAGATAAAATGCTTCGGTTTCTTGAAGCCCTAGAATTATCCAATAGCAACAGTTTTAAGAGCAAAATTAAAAAAAAATCTAATTTTACCTAAAGTTAGATTTTCATTGGCATTATTACATAATAACTATTCTTATCAGAAATATCTTCTATTAATACAGGCGAGACAGAATCTTTTAAATTTATTTTTAATTTTTTATCCTCCACTTCAGAAGCAATATCTATTAAATATTTTGAATTAAAACTAATGTTTAAATTTTCTGAATTAAAATCTGCTTTTATAATTTCATTTCCCTCTCCTGAATTTGCGCTATTAACGGAAAGTTGAACATTGTCTTTGTTAATAACTAATTTTACTCCCTCTTTTCCATCTAAAGATACGCTAGCTACTCTCTCTATTGAACTGATAAAGTCTTTTGATGAAACTGTTAAAACTTTATCATTTTTTATAGGGACAACTTTTTTATAATCCGGAAATTTACCGTCTATAACTTTAGATATTAATTTCATTTTACCTATCGAAAATCTAATCTTATTTTCACTAGTTTGAATAATTAGTTGATCACTGTTCTCAGCTAATAAAGAGCATAATTGAAACACTGTTTTTCTTGGAAGAATTAAGGAAGAAAAGTTATCTATCTTATCTACTTCTAAACTACTTGAGGATAATCTATGACTGTCAGTCGCTACTCCAGTCAAAAAATTTCTACCATGGGCCTCTGTTAAATGTATAAAAATACCATTTAGGTAATGTCTTGTGTCGTCATTAGAAATTGAAATTCTTGTTTTATTTAAAAGTTTTAAAAATTTCTCATTATCTATAAGTATCTCTTGTCCTTCAAATTCATCTGCAAAAGTAGGAAAGTTATCAGTAGGCAAACATAACAAATTGAAGTCTGAATTTTCACTTTTAAGGCTTAATTTGTTTTCTGACTTTAAATCAAAATTAAGTTCTGAGTTTGAAGAAATTTTTCTTAATATATCATAAAGTATAGCTGCTGAAGTTGTGGTACTACCTTCATTTAAGACTTTTACATCTGTTATCTCATCATAAAATATTATGTCTAAGTCTGTCGCTATTATTGAAAGTTTCTTGTTTTTAAGTTGCATTAAAACATTCGAGAGAATAGGTAGAGTATTTTTCTTTTCAACTACGCCTTGGACAAAATTTAATGATTTTAATAAAGTATCTCTTTTAATTACAAATTGCATGTCTTACTGTTCTAACAAAAGACTTTTTATCTGATTAATATTTTTTTTCATTTCGTCGTCTTGCTCTGAGAGTCTAGTGATGGTTTTTACAGCATGTATTACTGTAGTATGATCACGATTCGCAAATCTTCTACCAATTTCTGGTAAAGATCTTGTTGTTAATTTTTTTGCTAAATACATAGCTACTTGTCTAGGTCTAGCTAAAGGGCGCGATCTCCTTTGCGAAAGCATTTCGCTTAGAGCAATATTATAATAATTAGAAACTACATTTTGAATTTTATCTACTGTAATGACTCTTATTTGATTAAAAGCATCTTTTAAAATGTTCTTGCAATCACTTATATTGAGGATTTTATTGTGCACTCTACTAAAAGCTATAACTCGATTCAAAACTCCTATTAATTCCCTAATGTTAGTTTTACTTTCACTAGCTATATAGCTAATTACTTCTTCATTTAAATTTATATTTTCTTTAAATTGACTTTGAATTTCATCAATCTTTTTTTTGATAATTTTAATCTTTAGATCTAGGTCAGGAGTCTCAATATCAACTACCAGCCCACCGGCAAGTCTTGATTTAATTCTCTCCTGAATTCTCTCAAGTTTCATCGGGGATCTATCAGATGATATGATAATTTGAGAGCCTTTGTCCATTAGGCTGTTAAATGTGTGAAAAAACTCTTCTTGTAAACTCTCTTTTCCGCTAATAAATTGAATATCATCAATAATAAATACAGAAGATTTTCTAAAAAAATCTTTAAAATTGACCATATCATTTTTTTTAATTGATTTAATAAAGTGATACATAAATCTTTCGGCAGATATAAACATAACGTTATTTTCATTTTGTAATGCTAAGCCTATGGCATTTAATAGGTGAGTTTTTCCCAAACCAACTCCACCACAAACATATAACGGATTATAACGTGATAATTGCTCACACACTTTTTTTGAATAAGATAATGCAATTTCATTACTGCTGCCTTGGATAAAATTATTGAAATTTAAATTAGGGTTTAGTCTATTATAATTAAGTATTGAGTCCTTAATTTCGGTAACTTTGTTGAGCTCATTAATTTTGATTATCTCTTGATTTTGCTTAGTTTCTTCAATTATTTTAAATTCTATTCGATTTAGACTTAGTTTAAAGCTTTTTACCTGCTCTAAAATTTTATCTAAATATCTTGATACAATCCAATCTCTAAAAAATCTTGTGGGAACGCCTAGCACTAAAAAATCGTTGTATTCTTTAATTAAAGAAATTTTTTGCAACCAACTATTGTATATTTCGCTACCAAATGTTTTTTTAAATGAGTCTTGAATTTCTTTCCAATCTAATGTTTTTTCTTCTTCTGAAACATAAACGTTTTGCTTTTTTATTATTTTATCCATGAAATTATTTACTTAGAGATTCTTTTAAATCCTCTTTTTAAGATTAATGCAACTATTCGCAGGTTGTAATTAAAAAAAAAAATTAAGATTGGTTGTAGAATAATCGTAGCGATGGAAAAAAAAAATAAATAATTTACAACTTAAATAAGAAACTATATTTAGTTTTTTAAATCAAAATGTAGATAAAAAAATATTAACCTTGTAACGTGGTTATTAGCTGATTTTTTTTGAAACTCTTGAAATTTTTCTTGCTGCTGTTCTTTTGCTTATAATTTTTGTTTTAGCAACCTGCATTAGAATTGATTGAAATTTTGAAAAATATTTTTTTGTTTTCTCTTTATCTTTGGATTTTAGCAATAATTCCATTTGTTTTATTGCGTTTTTGTATTTGCTTCTTCTAATTCTATTAATTTGAGTCTGTTTTTTTACTCGTCTTACTCTTCTAATCGCTGATTTTGTATTTGGCATTTTTAAGATTATATATATGGAGGTATTATCAGGGTCAACTTTATTATTTTTGACATTTTTTACAAAAAAAAGTAGCTCGATTAGAAATAACTGTTCTTATTATCTTTGAGTTGCAATCTACATTAGAACACTTCTTTCCTTTTCTTCCATAAACTTTAAAATATTCTTGAAAAAAACCTTTTTTTCCATCATCACTAGAAAAATCCTTAATTGAGGATCCTCCAAGATTAATGGAGTTTTTTAAAATTTTTTTAATATTTCTTAGTATTTTCTTAATTTCGAAATCTTTGATTAATGAAACTTGACGATTTGGTCTAACATTACTTTGAAACAAAACCTCATTAACGTAAATATTACCCAAACCGGATATACATCTTTGGTCCATTAAAATATCTTTGATTTTTCTTTTTTTACCTAGGATATATTTTTTAAAATATTTAAAATTACATTCTCTTCCCAATGGTTCAGGTCCTAGATTTTTTAAATGAAAATTTTCACATTCATCAGTCTTATAGAATTTAATAAAACCAAATTTTCTCACATCATTATAAATAAGTTTTTGATTGTATTTGAAAAAAAATATTACCCTATCGTGTTTATGATCTTTTGCAGAATTTAGATTATAATAGAAACTTGTTTTATGTTTTTCACTTTTTTTATCTACAAAAAAAAATTTTCCTGTCATACCTAGGTGAACTAACATTTTTAAATTGTTATTCATTTTAAAAATTAAAAATTTAGATCTTCTCTCTATTTTCTTAATTTTTTTACCTAATAATAATGGGATTTCTCCTTCATTTAACTTATATCTTAAATTGCCATCATTGATCTTCACATTATTTATTATTAAATTTTGAATTTTCTTCTCTAAGGACCTTTTAACAACTTCAACTTCAGGTAATTCTGGCATATAATTCTAATATGAAAAGCACTATTCAAGATAAATCAAAATTAGTCAATTCAGTATTTTCAAAAGTTAATGCAAAATATGATTTAATGAACGATATAATGTCTATGGGTATTCATCGAGCTTGGAAAGATAAATTTATAGATTGGATGAATCCTCAACCAAATACAAAATTGATTGATGTGGCCTCGGGCACTGGCGATATACCTAAGTTATTTGAAAAGAGGTTAAAAAGTTCATGTCAAATCACTTGTGTAGAACCAAACAAAGGAATGCTAGAAAAAGGAAAAATTAAACTAAAAAAATTCAAAAATATTGAATGGTTAAATGCTACGGCAGAAAAATTGCCAGTTCCTGATGATTATTATGATTATTACTCAATTAGTTTTGGTATTAGAAATGTTTCAAATATTAACTTAACTCTTAAGGAAGCTTTAAGAGTATTAAAACCAGGCGGCCGTTTTATGTGTTTAGAGTTTTCAAAAATTGATAACGAAATTATAAAATTTATATATAATCAATATTCTAAGAGCATTCCTTATATTGGTAAATTAATTGTAGGTTCTGAAGAGCCTTATAAATATTTAATTGAGAGTATTAAAAAATTTTATTCTCAGGAGCAACTTGTCTCTATAATGAGGATAAATGGTTTTAAAAATATTGAATTTAGAAACATTTCTAATGGTATTTCATCAATACATTCGGGTTGGAAAATTTAGATGCTTGTGAGAGTTTTTAAACTGTTGCAAATAGCAAGAAAATTATCAACTTCTGGTGCCATCGACACCATAAACGAAATTCATAAATTACCCACTAGTTTGAATTTTTTTTTTAATATAATTTCTTTAGGAACTCACTCCAAAGTTTTAGATGGAAAAAGAACTCCAGGAGAAAAACTTTGTTTGGCTTTACAAGGTATGGGAACTACATTCATAAAATTAGGCCAATTTTTAGCTACCAGACCAGATATAATTGGGGATGAATTAGCAAAAGATTTAGAAAAACTGCAAGATAAAGTACCTGCATTTGATTTATACGACGCTAAAAAAATCATCAAAAAAGAAATAGGAGAAAATTATTTCAAAGAATTAAATGATTTAAGTGAGCCGATAGCTGCTGCATCTATCGCTCAGGTGCATCTTGCTAGAATAAGAGTGGATAATTTTGACAAACAAGTGGCCATAAAAATACTTAGACCCGATATTGAAAAATTATTTAATGAAGAATTGGATGCATTGATGCTTTTTGCTTACATTACTGAAAATACTTTTAAAAAAGCCAAAAGGCTAAAATTAGTTGAGGTAGTTCACCTTCTTAGAGAAATTACAAATATAGAAATGGATTTAAGATTCGAAGCTGCAGCAGCAAATGAACTTTATGAAAACACTAAAAATGATATTGGATTTAACGTCCCAAAAATATATTGGAACTTTACTACAAAAAAAATACTAACACTCGATAGAGTTAATGGTATTTCTATAAGAGAACAAAAGAAACTTAGTGAAATTGGAGTAGATTTAAAGAAACTAGCAGAAAATTTAATCCAATTTTTTTTAAAACAAGCAGTAAGAGATGGTTTTTTTCACGGTGATATGCATCAAGGTAATCTTTTCGTTGATAGTAAAGGTAATATAATCCCAGTTGATTTTGGCATTATGGGTAGGCTTGACAAAAATAATAGAAAATTTTTAGCAGAGATACTTTATGGTTTTATTCAAAGAGATTATATAAAAGTTGCTGAGGTTCATTTTCAGGCTGGCTTAGTTCCTCAAGATGCTTCAAAAGAGGAATTCGCGCAAGCTTTAAGATCTGTTGGTGAGCCAATATTTGGTCAGTCTATCAAAGATATTTCGGGTGGAAACTTATTATCTCAATTATTTGAAATTACTGAAAAATTTAATATGGCTACACAACCTCCTTTGTTGCTGCTGCAAAAAACTATGGTGGTTGTTGAGGGTGTAGCTAGAAAACTTTACCCTGAAACAAATATTTGGGAAGTATCAAGACCAGTACTTGAGGAATGGTTAAAAGGAATTAAAAGTCCAAAATCTACAATAGACACAGCTTTAAATACTTCTTCAGAAATTCTTAAAAGAATAC
>CACOWD010000007.1 GCA_902630915.1 uncultured Pelagibacteraceae bacterium
TAATTCCATTATCCTCTAAGGGTAGCACGGTAATATTTAAAAATAAGTTTTATGGAAATTCTACAAATTTTACTATAGACGAAAATGAATTGAATATAAAAAAACTAGGTTATGGTCAAAATTTAAGATCTTCTGCGCATCTTAAAATGTACGAAAAAAAACCTTTTAACGTATCTCAATATGAAAAATATCTAAAACATGAGAATATCGATAACCTTGCTGGCTTAGAAATAGATTTAGTTTATGAGTGGGAAGAAGGATCAATGTTAATATTTGATCGAACAAGACTACATTGTTCTTCCTGTATTATAGATGGGAAAAAAATAGGACTTACCACTTTCACAAAGAAATAATTTCTCTTAAATGTTAAAAAAAAGATTATTAAATATATTAAGAAGTTTAATGAAATTAATTCTTCCTTCAATTTTTAAAATTCTTTTAAAATTAAATCTTAATAGGAGAGTAATAAATTTTCTTGATAATGAGAGTTATTTTAGCAATAAATCACAAAATTTTTCAAAAATTATTGAGCAATTAATTGGAGAGAAAAAATTAATTGCTTTAGATGTTGGTGCCCAAGGTGGATTTAACTCTGATCAATTTTTTCCCTCACGGTACAATATTTACTTTGATCAAATTTTGATTGAGCCTTTGAAGACGGGTATGAGTCAAGTTAGTCGAGAAAAATCTTTAATTCAAAAGGCGCTTTGGAGCAGCAAAGAGAAAAAAAAATTATACTTTTTAGGTAATAGACCGGGGAGTTCTTCGATGTTTAAACCAAATATAGAAAAATTTAATTTACATAATATAAAAATTAAAGATTATGAAAAATTTAATGTTACCAAAACTATTGAAGTAGATTGCGATACACTAAATAATTCTCTAACTAATATTAATGTAAAAAATTTAGATTATTTAAAAATAGACACTCAAGGTGCAGAGCTAGAAATTTTAAAAGGATTAGGAGAATTTCGTCCTTTATTTATTAGAATAGAAGCACATGTTTTTTCTATGTATCATGATGTACCGAGTTGGCATAAATTATTAAATTATTTATACGAATTAAAATATATAACTATAGATTGGAAGGGAATTGGAGGTCATAGCACTAGAATTCCAGCTGAACTTGACATGATATTTATCCCAAACTTTGAAATCGATGAAGGTATAAATCTAATTATGAAAAATAGAGAAAAATTCATGAGTCTGCTATTAATATTTGGACAAATTAATATTTTAAAAATTATTATGAAAAAATTAAATATTACTAATAATGAGATAGATAAATTACAGGATCTATATTTTAACTAATGGCCATATACGACTGTTTTCAATACTTTAATGAAGATCATATTGTCGACTTAAGATTAAATATTTTAAATGATTACGTAGACTATTTTGTAATATCAGAATCTACAAAAACTCACCAAGGTAAAAGTAAAAAAATAAATTTTAATATAGATAACTTTCCTAAATTTAAAAAAAAAATTAAATTTGTCGTTGCAGATTTTAAAAAAGACATAAACTTCTTAAAACATAAGGGTGGTGAATCACCTATCGAACAACATCAACGTAATGCTTTAATAGATGGAATTAAAGAGGCATTACCAGATGATCTGATAATTTTATCAGACTCAGATGAAATTCCAGATTTGAATAAATTGAGTGAGATTAGAATTAATAAAAAGTATATAGCCTTTTCACAGAAAATGTTTATGTATAAATTAAATCTTCAAAATTTAGATGAGAGTAACTGGATTGGGTCTAAAATTACAAAGAAGAAGAATATAACTTCAATGCAAGACCTCAGAAATTTAAAATTCAAAGATTATCCTTTTTGGAGAATAGATAAAAAACATCTGCAAATAATTAGAGGTGGTTGGCATTTTTCTTTTCTTCACACACCAAAACAAATAATAAAAAAAATAAAATCTTTTTCTCACGGTGAATTTGATAGTAACAAATTGAATGAAACTGAAATTCAGGAAAAAATTTTAAAAAATCAGGATATTTTTAATAGAGGTTTTAAGCTTAAAAAAATTCAATTGGATAAGTCATATCCAGAATTTATTTTAAATAACAAAGAAAAGTTTTCAGAATGGATTATTTGATACT
Organism: uncultured Pelagibacteraceae bacterium; assembly: GCA_902630915.1. The sequence goes on from CACOWD010000007.1 coordinate 2,116, forward strand.
TGGTGCGCCGGATAGGAGTCGAACCCATAACCTCCGGAGCCGAAATCCGGCGCTCTATCCAGTTGAAGCTACCGGCGCATTATTTACTAGTTAAAATATATTTATGAATAACACAATAAAATTCTTAGTACCTAAAAATAACAATGGTAACAGATTAGATGTTTATTTATCTAAAGAAATAAAGGATTTAACTCGATCTTATATAAAAAAGTTGATTGAAAAAAAACAGATTAAAATAAATAAGATTTTAATTATAACTCCCTCTACTAAAATCAAAACAAATGATGTAATTTCAGTCAAAATAATTCGAGTAAATAAAAATCACTTAATTCCAAAAAAAATAATTTTAGATATAATTTATGAAGATAAAGATATCTTAGTTGTAAATAAACCAAAAGGGATGGTGGTACACCCTGGTGCAGGAAATTTTGAAAATACTTTAGCTAACGCTTTGATTTATAAATATAAAAAAAATTTATCGAATATCAATGGAGATTTAAGACCTGGAATTGTTCACAGAATTGATAAAGAAACAAGTGGCCTATTAGTTGTTGCAAAAAATAATCTATCACACTCCAAATTAAGTAAACAGTTTGGCGAGCATACTATTAGGAGGAAATATCTATGCTTGACATGGGGAGTAGTAAGACCTCTAAAAGGAAGAATAGAAAACTTTATCACGAGAAGTAAAAAAAACAGGCAATTAATGTGTGTAAGTGAGACAAATGGAAAAAAAGCAATTACAAATTACAATACTTTAAAGATATTTAATATAAAAGATGTTCCAAAAATAAGTCTATTAGAATGCAAATTAGAAACCGGACGAACACATCAAATAAGAGTACATTTAAATTATAAAGGATCCTCACTTCTAGGAGATCATAAATATGGAAAAAAAAATTTAAAATTTAAAAAAGTTAATGTAAAATTTTTTGAAAAATTAAATGATTTAAATGGCCAGGCGTTACATGCTCAAACATTAGAGTTTTTACATCCAACAAAAAAAAAGTGGGTGAGCTTTAAGGCAGATTTACCTAATGATTTTAAAAAATTGTTAAATTTATTGAATAATCTGAGCAGTTGAAAAATGAAAATTAATATATAAGTTTTTAATATGAATAAAAATAAACAAATTAATAATTTGCCTACTCCCTCAGTTGGAGGGCTTTCTGTCTATTTGGCCCAAATTAAAAAATTTCCTATGCTAGATGCAGAGGAAGAATACATGCTTGCAAAAAACTGGAGAGAGAATGGGAATCTCCAGTCTGCTCATAAACTAGTAACTAGTCATTTGAGGTTAGTAGCTAAAATAGCTATGGGCTATAGAGGATATGGTTTGCCAGTAAATGAATTAATCTCTGAGGGAAATTTGGGATTAATGCAAGCTGTTAAAAAATTTGATCCAGACAAAGGTTTTAGACTTGCAACTTACGCTATGTGGTGGATTAAAGCTGCTATACAAGAATATGTTTTAAGATCTTGGAGTTTAGTAAAAATGGGAACAACAACTGCACAAAAAAAACTTTTTTTTAATTTGAAAAAACTTAAAAATCAAATTGCTCCTGGTCAAGATGGTGATTTGAAAAAAGAACAAGTAACTGAAATTTCAAAAAGATTAGATGTGGATTCAAAAGAAGTAATAAATATGAATAGACGATTGATGGGTCAAGAAAAATCATTAAATGATCCTATCAAAGCTGGGGAGACAGACGAGTGGCAAGACTGGCTAGTTGACGAAAGTCTTGATCAAGAGCTGATTATTTCGCAGCAACAAGAGTATAATGACAAAAAAGATTTGCTAAATAATGCTATGAAAATGTTAAATGACCGAGAAAAAGAGATAATTGTTGCAAGAAGATTGTCAGAAAATCCTTCTACCTTGGAAGATTTAAGTAAAAAATATAAAATTAGCAGAGAAAGAATTAGACAGATTGAAACTAAAGCTTTCGAAAAATTACAAAAATTTATGATTAACGCTAGTAAAACTAAAAATTTACTTCCAGCAAACTAAATTTTAAAAGGATCTTCTATTAATATTGTGTCGTCTCTTTCCGGACTAGTAGATATACTCGAAATTTTTGCACCAATAAAATCTTCTAATGCATAAATATATTTTTTTGCATTTTCAGGTAGGTCTTTGATGTTTCTTATGCCCTCTGTTTTAGTTTTCCATCCTGGAAAAGTTTTATAAATTGGTTTTACCTTAAATTGGTCTTTAGAAGTTGATGGCAAATAATCTATTTTTTTTCCATTTAGCTCGTATTTAATACACATTTTAATTTCTTCTAACTCATCAAGTACGTCTAGTTTTGTAAGTGCTATCCCGTTAATTCCTGAAATTTTTATAGTTTGCCTTACTAAAACACCATCGAACCAACCACACCTCCTTTTTCTAGCTGTAACAGTACCAAACTCTTTTCCTCTTTTTCCCAAACTTTCACCGATTTTATTTTTTAATTCTGTTGGAAAAGGTCCACTTCCTACTCTTGTTGTATATGCCTTTGTAATTCCTAGAATATAACCTATTTCATTCGGTCCTGTGCCTGAGCCTATGGATGCAGTAGAAGGAACAGTATTCGAAGAGGTAACATAAGGGTACGTTCCATGATCAACATCTAAAAGTATACCCTGCGCCCCCTCAAACAAAATTTTTTTTCTATCTTTCTTAAACTCATCTAATTTTAACCAAACCGGCTGAGTAAATTTTAAAATTTTCGGTGCAATCTTCAACAATTTTTTTTTTAGATCTGATTTTTTAAAGATTTTTTTTTTAAGTCCTTTTCTTATAGCATTGTGATGTAAAAGAACATTTTCTAATCTACTATCAAGATTACTTGCTGACCTCAAATCCATGACTCTTATTGACCTTCTCCCGACTTTATCCTCATAACAGGGGCCTATACCCCTTCTAGTAGTTCCAATTTTCTCCTTACCAGCTGCGTCTTCTCTTATCTCATCCATCTCTTTGTGATAAGGAAGAATTAGGGATGCAGACTCTGAAATCATAAAATTATCAGGAGAAACGTTTATTCCTTTTTTTCCTATCTCTTCAATCTCACTCAAAAGGGCCCAAGGATCAATTACAACTCCATTACCTAAAATAGAAATTTTTCCGTCTCTAACAATTCCAGATGGCAGCAGCCTAAGTTTAAAAACTTTTTTATCTATAACTAATGTGTGTCCGGCATTGTGGCCCCCCTGAAACCTAACTACAACATCTGCCACACTCGATAGCCAGTCAACGATTTTTCCTTTTCCCTCGTCTCCCCATTGAGAGCCAACTACAACAACATTTCTCATTATTTAAAATTCTTTTCTAATATAATCGAATTTAAATGATTTATAGGACCATTGCCTTTTCCAAAATTTAAATTAGACTTTATGGCTTCATTAACATATTTAATTCCTAGCTCACAGGAATTAATAAGGCTTTTTCCACATGAAAGATTGGTTGCAATTGCTGAGGATAAAGTGCATCCGGTGCCGTGAGTATTATTCGTGATATATTTTTTATTTTTAAATATTCTAATTTGCCTTTTATTTATCAATATATCAAATAAATTTTTAGACTTTAAATGACCACCTTTAATCAAGATATTTTTTGCTCCAATATTTACTAGGTCTTTACCGGCTCTAATCATGTCATTAATTGTATTTATCTTAGAGTTAGTTAACAATTCAGCTTCTGGAATGTTAGGAGTAAGCAAAAAAACTTTTTTTAAAAGTTTATTTTTAATACTCTTAATCGCTGAATTATTAATCAATCTTGTACCACCTTTTGCAACCATGACTGGATCTAGAACTATTATTTTGGTTTTAATTTTCTTTATTGCTTTGAACACCGCATCTATAACTTTTTGGGAATGGAGCATTCCAATTTTTATTGCATCAGGTTTGATATCCTTAGATGTAAAATTAATTTGGTTGTATACCTCAATAGGACTTATTGGAACTATTGATTTTACACCTAAAGTATTTTGTGATGTCACTGCAGTTATCGCGCTCATGGCATAAGAACCGAGAGATGTAACAGTTTTTATATCAGCTTGAATACCTGCTCCACCAGAAGAATCTGATCCAGCAATAATTAGAACCTTTGATTTAGGAAACATAATTTAGCGTATTGATTTCTTAACAATATTTAAACATTTATCTATTAAGGTAGAATTTAAAGACTCACACATAATTCTAATTTTTGGTTCTGTGCCTGAGGCTCTAACTAAAAGTCTACCCTTATCTTTAATTAAATCAGCTGCTTTTTTAATTGCTTTTTTGCATTTAAATGAATTAATAATTTTTTTGTTTTTCACCTTAATATTAATTAGTTTTTGAGGAACGGATTTATAAACATTAAAAGTTGAACTAGCTTTTAATCCTTTTCTTAAAGAAAATAAACTTTCTAAAGCAACTAACAAGCCATCCCCAGTAGTGGCGAAATTTCCTAATATAATATGACCTGATTGTTCTCCACCTAAATTGAAATTTTTCTGTTTCATTTTTTCTTTTACGTATCTATCCCCTACTTTTGATCTAAAAAATTTTATTTTTTCATTATCAAAAAATTTTTCAAGCCCGTAATTAGACATTAACGTACCTACAACTCCTCCAACTAAAATTTTTTTCTTCTTCCATCTTTTCGCTATCATGGCTATAATTTGGTCACCGTCAATAATTTGAGAATGTTCGTCACACATAATAACTCTATCAGCATCACCATCAAGAGCAATGCCAATATTAGCTTTATATTTTTTAACAAACTTCTTTATTACTTCTGGATGAGTTGAACCACATTTATAATTTATATTTAAACCATTAGGATTAATCCCAATAGGGAATACTTTTGCACCTAAATCATTTAAAATTTTTGGTGCAGATTTATAACCAGCACCATTCGCACAATCTATAACAATTTTCATACCTTTAAGATTAAAATCTTTAGGAAAATTTTTTTTAATTATATTTAGATATCTCTCATTTCCGTCTTCTAATCTTTTTACTCTTCCGAGTTGCTTGGGAGATGAAAGATGCTCAAAAATTTTAGAGTCAATTAAATTTTCAATTTTTTTCTCAATTTTATCAGATAACTTTAAACCATCCGGTCCAAATAATTTTAGGCCATTATCATAAAACGGATTATGTGAAGCTGTAATCATAATACCTAAGTTAGCTCTCATTTTTTTTGTCAACATAGCTAAGCCGTTAGTGGGTAAGGGCCCAAGGGTAAAAACATGCATCCCGGCAGATGCGAGACCAGAAACTAAAGCTGGTTCAAGTGTGTATCCAGACAACCTAGTATCTTTTGCAATTATAGCAATTTGTTTTCTTTTTTTTTGGTTTTTAAAATAAGTGCCAGCAGAAAGACCAAACTTAAAAAACTTTTCACCATTTATATTTCCAAAATTAACAGTGCCTCTTATTCCATCTGTACCAAAATATTTTTTTTTCATTTTTTAAGTAGTGTTTCGAATACTAACAACCCTTGCTTTATCTCTTTTACATTATGAACTCGAAATAATTTAATTCCTTGTAAAAAAAGAAATAAAACCGATGATAGTGTGCCTCCAATTCTTTCAATTGTATCAAATTTTTTTGATATGTGATTAATAAATCTTTTTCTTGATACTCCTATTAATATAGGAAATCCTAAAGAATGAAATATAGAAATTTTATTTAAAAGAATCAAATTATGTTTCAAATTTTTTCCAAATCCTATTCCTGGGTCTAAAATAATTTTATTTTTATATTTATAATTTCTAAAATTTGAAATTTCTCTCTCAAAAAAATCATAAATATCCAATAAAACATTTTTATAATTAGGTTTTTTTTGCATCGTTTGAGGTGTTCCTTGCATGTGGTGAATAATTTTCCAAATATTTTTATTTTTAACAACTTTAAAAGAGTTTTTATCAAATTTAAAACACGAAACATCGTTTATTATATCAGCGCCATATTTAATAGATTTACTCATAATGTGAGATTTTCTTGTATCAATAGATAACGAAGTTTTAGGAAATTTTTTTTTGAATTTTTGAATTACTTTTTTAATTCTTGCTAATTCTTTATCAGTAGGTATAGTTTTTGAATTTGGCCTGGTAGACTCTCCGCCGACATCTATTATTTCCGCTCCAGATTTGATCATTTCAATTATTCTTTTTTCAGCTTTTTTTTTAGTATTAAATTGACCACCATCTGAAAAACTATCGGGTGTTAAATTTAGAATGCCCATTATTACGTGTGATTTTGAAGGTGAAAAATTTTTTTTTGAAGTTATTTTTTTTAAATCTATTTTAATTTTATTTTTCAATTTATTTTTGAGAAATTTAATATTTTGAATATCAATAATTTTTGATGTAACTTTTTTATTATCCCTAGTAAAAATTTCAACTTTATCAAACGAAATATTTTTATTACCATTTAAAGGTAATGTTTTTCTGAGATTCAATAATTTTTCTGAATATTTGCCATAATAAAAATTACACGCTCTTGTGTAATATTTAATCATGAATTTTAGACTGCAGGTTTTGGTTTTAAGCCTAATGACCCTAAAGCAGATGAGGATTTTCCATCGTTACTGTCCTCTTCTTTAAAAGACCTAGTTGGTTTAATGTCTTTTAAAATTAAGTCTCTAATTTCGTCGCCGGATAAAGTCTCATAAACAAGCAATGCTTTAGCAATTTTATGAAGATCATCAATTTTTTCAGAGAGAATTTTTTTTGCTCTTTCGTAACCTTTATCTACTATTTTCTTTACTTCTGCATCTATTTTCTTCGCAGTATCTTCAGACATATTTTGCTGTTTTGTTACTGACCTTCCTAAAAAGACTTCTTCCTCATTTTCTCCATAAGCAATCGTTCCTAACTCAGTGCTCATTCCATACTTCGTAACCATATTTTTTGCCATTTTAGTTACCATGTCAATATCTGAAGATGCTCCAGAAGTGACTTTGTCATGTCCAAATATAATTTCTTCAGCTATTCTTCCGCCCATAGCTACGGCTATATCTGCGTGCATTTTTTCTCTAGTTACTGATAATTGATCTCTCTCTGGCAATCTCATAACCATTCCAAGCGCTCTACCCCTTGGAATTATAGTTGCTTTATGTATAGGATCTGATGCCTTTTCATTTAATGCAACAATTGCGTGACCGCCTTCATGATAAGCTGTCAATTTTTTTTCATCCTCTGACATCACCATTGATCTTCTCTCAGCGCCCATCATTACTTTATCTTTTGCCTCTTCGATATCAGACATCGTTACAACCCTTTTATTTTTTCTTGCAGCAAGTAGTGCAGATTCATTAATTAAGTTTGCTAAATCTGCGCCTGAAAATCCAGGCGTGCCTCTTGCGATAGTTCTAAGTTTCACATCTGGACCGGTATTAACTTTTTTTACATGTACTTTTAAAATTGCCTCTCTTCCGATAATGTCTGGATTTCCTACAACTACTTGTCTGTCAAATCTACCTGGCCTTAACAAAGCTGGATCCAATACATCTGGTCTGTTAGTAGCTGCAATTAGAATTATTCCTTCGTTAGTATCGAATCCGTCCATTTCAACTAATAACTGATTCAAAGTTTGTTCTCTTTCATCATTACCGCCACCAAGACCTGCACCTCTGCTTCTGCCAACTGCATCAATCTCATCTATAAATATAATACACGGTGAATGTTTTTTTCCTTGTTCAAACATATCTCTAACCCTCGAAGCTCCAACACCAACGAACATCTCAACAAAGTCTGAGCCAGAGATAGAAAAGAATGGAACGTTTGCCTCTCCTGCAATTGCTTTAGCAAGTAAAGTTTTACCTGTGCCTGGGGGTCCGATTAAAAGAGCGCCTTTCGGTATTTTGCCTCCTAATCTACTAAACTTTTTCGGGTCTTTTAAAAATTCTACGATCTCCTCGACTTCTTCTTTTGCTTCTTCTACGCCAGCTACATCATTAAAAGTTACTTTGCCTTGAGCTTCATTAAGTAATTTCGCTTTAGATCTTCCAAATCCCATTGCTCCTCCCTTACCGCCTTGCATTTGACGCATAAAAAATATCCAGACTCCAATTAACAAAAGCATTGGAAACCAAGAAAGCAATATGCCTAAAAGTGATGGCATTTTTTCCTCTTTGGGTGTAGCTACTATACTAACTTTATTTTCTGAAAGTTTATCCACTAAATCTGGGTAGTTTGGAGAATATGTCGTGAAGTTTTTTCCATCAGCTAAAATTCCAGAAATATTATTTCCTTGAATTTTCACTTCTACCACCCTTCCGGACTCAACTTCATTTAAGAAATTTGAAAAAGGCAGAGTATTTCTATCAGAACTGATCTTATTTGGATCTTGAAACATGTTAAATAATCCTACTGACAAAAGGATTATAATAGCCCACATTATTAAGTTCTTTAAATTCATATCTTACTAAATAATCATTAAAAATAATTAAACAAGCATATTTTAAAGTAAATTAAGTTGTAAATAAGACAAATTTAACAAAATAATATCGAAAAACTCATATTTTTTCTTTACTGAGACATAAATGTCCATTTTTTTTAGTAAATATACATCCTCCCAAAGTTGCTCCGGAAAAGTTTTTTTTCTCTAAATTTGATATTAGATTAAATACTTTTTTAGATCTTGGATTATAATAATTTTTTTTTAGATGTTTTATAGAAACATTAATTATTCTCATTTTAAATTCATTATTAAATTTTTCAAATTTTTTTAAATCTATCTTTACGTTATTTCTAGATTTTTTGATTGAGTCTTTAAGAGCTATAGAAAAGTAATAATTTAGTGTATCTCTGCTTAAAGCTAAATTATTTATTGATTTAATAATCTGCTCATAGTTTATTCCACTTTGATGTAAAGGTTTTTTTAAATTTCTGATTTTGGTCCTCAAGTATTTCATATTATTATTAGACGGATCTTTAAAAAATTTTCCAAAAATCACCCTTGAAATTTTTTTTAAATATCTTTTTTTTATTTCAAGAAGGGGTCTATATATTTGAACTTTATTATTCAATTTACTCATTGATTTCATTGCGGATAGACCTGTTAAGCCGCTCCCTCTAGATAACCTAATAAAAAATGTTTCTACTTGGTCTTCTAAATTATGAGCAGTCAGTATAGTCTTAATATTTTTTTTTAAACAAAAATCAGATAGGAGTGTATATCTAATTTTTCTTGCTTCCCCTTGAATATTATTTTTTATTTTGTATTTATTTAATATGATATTTAATTTTATATTTTTTCTTTTAAGTAAAGACTTAACCTTATCAGCCTCTTTTGAAGAATTTTTTCTAATATTATGATTAATTAATACGTAATAAAATTTAATTTTATTTTCGTAAGAATAAGCTTTTGTAAGCGCTGATAAAGCAAGACTGTCGGGACCACCTGAGACAGCAACTAAGAGGGATCTTGTTTTAAATTTAACTAATTTATTTTTAAAGTTAAAATATATTTCTGATAAATCATTAAAATTCTTAAAACCATTTTTAAGATTTACATTTGAATTTTTTTTGCTCATATTGAGCTTTTTGTAACACAGACTTGCTTGCTTTTGGGTATTCTTTTTTAAGGCCTAAAATCATTTTACAACCTTGCTCTTTTTCCCCAAGTTGAACCATAGTAATTCCTAATTTCAAAAGATTATCGGGAGCTTTTTTACTTTTGGGATAATTTTGATATCCATCTAAATATGCTGTAGCAGCATCAGAGTATAATTGTCTTATTCTGAAAGTTTCTCCATACCAATATTGAGCACTGCCTGCTAAATCATGGTCTTTATTTTTTTCGATAAATTCTTTTAAAGCAAACTCTGCTGTTTCATAATCTCCAATTTTCATAAAGCTTACTGCAAACTCATATTGTTCTTCTGATGGTTTGTCAGGTAAAAGAGAATCTTTTTTCTCTGGTTCCTCAGTAATTACAGTTTGTGCGCTTTCTACGGATTTGATCGTTTGTTGTTTAGGTAAGTTTGACATTTGATAACCAGGAGTGGCGCCAAAATCTGCCGGCTTACTAGTGCCAGGTAAATTTGATTTTAATTTCTCTGGTTTCGTTATCGATCCACTCTCAAGATCTGAAAATCTTAGTTGTGTATCTGATTGAATTTTTGTAACACGTGTCGATAATTTATCTAATTTAAAATTTACCTCTTCAAATTTATTTGTTAATTCTCTAAATTGATTTTCAATGTCGTTTAATTTTAGAAGATGTTTTGTCAGAATATCTTCATTTAGTCCATCAGACTTTATTGAAGTAACATTAGCAATATCTGATTTTTGATAAACAGCCTTTTCTAATGTTTTTAAATCTTTTGTAATTACCTGAATTTGATCTGAAATAGATTTTAAATATATTTCCTCATCCTCGGCATTTATTGATCCAGAAAAAGGTATTAATAGAATTGATAAACTGATTATTAAAAATTTAAAATTTCGAAACATTCTTATTTTTATTTTGATAAAATGGCAAAAAAAAGACCCTTAAAATTTGTTTTTTAAGGGTCTTTTAGTTTATTTGAATTTTGTTAGTTTACTTTTACTGTAACTGATCTTCTATTTTGAGACCATGCTAAAGCTGATGATTTTGGATTAACAGGTTTTTCTTTTCCATAACTAATCACAGAAATTCTTTTACCTGAAATGCCATAAGTCATTAAATAATCTCTAGCTGCGTTAGCTCTTCTTTCTCCCAAAGCTAAGTTATATTCTCTTGTTCCTCTTTCGTCAGCATGACCTTCGATAGTCACATTAAGATTTTTGTTTTTTCTTAAAAAAGTAGCTTGCTTTCTTAAAGTAGCTCTTGAAGCAGTTGTAAGAGATGATTTATTTGTAGCAAAAAATACTCTATCAGGTACTCCGGCTGCTAAGAACTCTACTGTTTCCTTACCAGTATAAACATCCCCGTCTATGTCTGCGCCCTTTTTAGCCGTAGAACATGCACTTAATGCAAAAGTTGCGAAGATTACTAGTAATACGTTTTTTAAATTCGTTTTTAATGTCATTTTTTCCCCTAGGTTTATTGTGGTTATTTCAAATTATTTGAAGTTATTCAAGTATATTTTACATAAAATTCAACCTCACTTAGATAATAATGAAGACCAAGATGGGTCTGAGGCATCGGTTTTTGTGGAAAGTCTTCTTTCATTATAACCTGTGATATCTATTGACCATAATTTAGCAGTGAATCCCTCTCCTTTCTCACCTGCTTTTGTCTCTCTATAAAAAACTAGAACTCTTCCATTAGGAGACCATGAAGGTGCTTCTTGATAATAATTTTCTGTAAGTAGCCTTTCGCCAGTTCCATCCGTTCTCATAACACCAATATAAAATCTTCCTTTATGCATTTTAGTAAAAGCAATTAAATCTCCTCTAGGAGACCAAACCGGTGTTCCATAAATTCCTTTCCCAAATGTAATTCTCTTAACATTGCTTCCGTCGCTGCGCATTACATAAATTTGTTGCAAGCCACTTCTATCAGAGTTAAATGCTATAAACTTCCCATCAGGTGAAAATGATGGGGAAGTATCAATAGAGGAATGTTCGGTTATTCTTTCAACTAATCTAGTTTCAAGATTCATTGTAAAAATATCAGAATTCCCATCCTTTGCAAAACTCATTATAATTTTTTTCCCATCTGGTGAAAATCTTGGGGCAAAAGTCATGCCTGGAAAATTTCCTACTACCTCTTGGTTACCTGTCTCAATATCTAACAGGTAAACTCTAGGCATATTTCTAAAGTAAGACATATAAGTTACCATTTGATTAGTAGGATTAAATCTTGGTGTAAGCACAAGTTCATTTCCTAATGTTAAATACTTTGTGTTAAAGCCGTCTTGATCCATAATTGCTAACTTTTTTACTCTTTGATTTTTTGGTCCACTTTCTGCTACGTAAATAATTCTAGTATCAAAATATCCCTCTTCTCCAGTTAATCTCTCATATATTTTGTCTGATATAATATGGGCAACTCTACGCCAATTGGAAGGTGTTGTGGTAAAAGCCAAAGCAGTCATTTCTTGCGCAGCTGTTAAATCCCAAAGTCTAAACTCTACTTTAAGTTTCTCATCTTTTATCAAAAGCTTACCTGTAACAAGAGCCTGAGCTTTAATAAGTCTCCAATCCTCAAATCTTGGCTTTAAATGTGCAATGTCAGGTTTTTGTACAAAAGCATCCTTTTTTAAAGGATTAAAAAGACCAGTACTTTTAAAATTTGTTTCAATTATTTTTGAAATTTTTTCACCAAGTTCTTTAACTTTGAATTCCTTAAATTGCTCAGACTTAATATCCACATGAAGTGGTGAAACAGCGATTGGTAAAGGGTCTAAATTACCACGAGTAATATCCACTTCAATTAAAGCATATAAGCTTTTAGTAAAAAGAAAATAAAATAAAAAAATTGATAATATCTTCTTCATTTTAACCTTTTAACATTTCTGTTGGATTAAAGTTTAATTGAAGATCTTTCCATTTATCATATCCAGTTGGTGGAACTTTTAAGGGTTGGCATAATCTAACAGCTCTTAATGCGCTTTCGGCTAAAACTTTATAAAACTTTTGTCCAGGCCTATTCATTCTTTCATGATCTAATATCTCTGAATTCATTATTGTCCCATCTTGTTTTAATTGTAATTTTATTCTTACTAATAAATTTTGATCATATGGTAACCCTAAAGGGACGCTCCAACAACCAAATATTTGTGCTCTCAAGGCGTCTTCTTCAGATAAAGTCAGTCCAGAGGCAAAAGAGTTCTTTTTGGTACTTTGAGTAATCTTATTGTTTTCTTTTTCTTTTACAGCTTCAACTTCTTTTGCTTTATCAATTAATGCTGCAATTTGATTAGTGTCAACAATTTCCTTTTGCTCGAATTCAGACGACTGTCTTATTTGTGGCTTAATCTCTTCTGGGTTTTGTTTCTTTTTTACTATTTTCTTTTCTTCTTTTTTTTCGTCTGGTAAAGGAATTTTATCAGGTTTTTCTTTTGCCTTCGCTGCTGGAGGCGCTTGTTCAGATACCATTCTTTCCTCCTCTTTTTTTTTTGTATCTTCTATTATTTTCCTTGCCTTTGGAGCATAAGGAATATTAGTTTTGTCTGAAATTTGAATTAGTTCTACTGATACAATTGGCGGTAATTCAACGGGTTCCCTAAGCATAAAAGGAAGGCTCAATACAGTTAATAAAATCATAACTGAATGGAAGGATATAGAGTAAATTAAACTTCTTAACATAAAACATCCTAATTCTTATATGGTTCGGAAATTAAAGCTACTTTAGAAAAACCAGCCCCTGACAATGTCCCCATAATTTCTAAAACTCTTCCGTAATTAATATTTTTATCTCCTCTTACATAAATTCTAGTATCTGTTCTATTTTTTGCTATGGCCAATAGTTTTGGAACCATTTTTTGGTATGTTACTTGATGCTCTTGAATATAAATCTCCCCTTTTGAGTTAATGCTTATTGTAAGTGGCTCTTGATCATCTGGAAGAGAGTCAGCAGCAGACTCGGGAAGATCTACTTGAACTCCAACTGTAAGTAGTGGAGCTGTAACCATGAAAATAATTAGAAGAACTAGCATAACATCAACAAATGGAGTGACATTAATTTCACTCATTGGTTCATTTTTTGAGCGATTAAATTTAAAAGCCATTTTTAAATTATTGACAAAAATCTTTTTGAAAAGTTTTCAATTTTAGATAAATATCGTCTAGAATCGCTATTAAATTTATTGTAAGCAACTACTGCAGGTATAGCAGCTAACAAACCTAATGCTGTAGCAAATAGAGCCTCGGCTATTCCCGGCGCTACTATCGCAAGACTTGTATTTCTGGAAATTGCTATTGATTGAAATGAATTCATTATCCCCCAAACTGTTCCAAATAAACCAATAAATGGGGCCGTTGATCCAATTGTAGCTAAAAAAGTAAAATTTTTTTCAATTTTTTTTATTTCATTGTCCGTTGCAATTTCTAAAATTCTTTCAACTCTAGCTGTCTGGATTGATGTAGATTGTCTTTTAGTTTTAACAAGTTCTGCCATAGCTGCTTTAAAAATTAATGTTGCAGGATCGCTTGAGTTTGCAGGCAGATTATTACTAAAGCTTTCAGCAGATTTAGCCTTCCAAAACTTTTTTTCAAAATCTTCTGTAGATTTATTAATTGTTTTGAAAAGTTTGAATTTATCAAAAATCAACGCCCAAGAAAAAATAGAGCTAGCTATTAATAAGATAATTACAAATTTTACTACAAAGTCTGCTCGTAAAAAAAGGCTCCATAATGAAAAATCTGTAGCACCTCCTAATCCAACAACTTGCGCGGCGATATCTTGTTCCATGAAAGTTGATTACTTTCAGAATGTGTCATGAATTTGGCGTTTTTAGAGAATTTAATACTAATTTTTATCCTTAAATCTTGTTTCGCCATAAAATCTTGCAATCAATATGGCATCGGATTTGTTCACGTCTTTTTTCTTTGATAATTTATTTGATAACGAGGGGTACATTTCAATAACCTTCGTTCTACTAGAATCTTTGGATGAATTGATAAGTTCAAAATATTTTTTCCACTTGGAAGGCCTTACGAAAAAAATTGGTAAGTTAAGAGCTGCACATACACCTTTTATTGCTCCAAAAGTTTGACCAAAATTAAACATGCTTGTTACTCCTTGACCTGGCATAGCGTTCACTTGCTCTACTACTACTACAATTTCTTCCTCTTTTTTTACATTCTCTTTAATAATATTTACTAATTGGGCGCTATTTAATTGTCTTTTATTTTTTTTTCCCTCAGCCATAACAGGCATATCAAAAATTCCTAAAACTGTATTATTTTCAATTATTGCGATTGCTCCGCTTAAACCTGGATCTATTCCAATTATTTTCATTTGATTAATTATAAAAACTTACATTAGTGAATATATTTTGTACATCGTCAAGATCCTCAAGAGAGTTTAAAACCTCAATCATTTTTTTACTTTGTTCTTTATCAAGTTGTAAATTATTTAAGGCCCTCCACTCTATAGCCGAATAAGTCAAATTGTCTATTTTCTTCTCTAACTTTGTTTTAATTTTATAGAAATCTTCTTTTTTTGTTATAATTTCGAAAAAACTGTTAATTTTGAAACAGTCTTTAGCTCCATATTCTATCGCGATTTCAAAAGCTTCTTCTTCACTAATTTTATTTTTTTCAATATGTATAATTCCACAATTTTCAAACAAATGGTTAGTAGAACCAGTCTCACCTAACCTACCTCCATTTTTTTGTAACACAGTTCTTATGCTTGAAGCAGATCTGTTTTTATTATCCGTCAAAGCCTCTATTATTAAAGCTGAGTTAAAAGGGCCGAAACCTTCATATCTTAAATTTTCATAATTTTTATTGTTAGAAATTTCTGATTTACTTATTGCCCTAAATATATTTTCTTTCGGCATATTAGCTTGTTTTGCAGCTTGAACCGCTGTTCTTAATCTTGGATTTAGCTCTGGATCTTTGTCACCAAGTTTTGCAGCAACAGTTATTTCTCTAGAAAGTTTTGAAAAAATTTTAGATCGCTCCTTATCAGCTCTACCTTTTTTATGCTTTATTCCAGCCCAATGAGAATGTCCTGCCATAATTACTTTTTTAAAGAACCGCCTACAATTATTCTTGAGACTTTTTTTGCTAAACCTGTCTCATTATCTGCCTCTACAATTATTCCAGATAATGTTCCCTCTCCTTTTGATGGAAAATGCTTTTCTGCATCTTTCTCTTTTAAAAATCTTTTAATTGAATTTTCTTTATTCATTCCTATAACCGAATTGTAATCTCCACACATACCTAAATCAGTTTGATATGCCGTTCCCTTTTCTAAAACTCTTGTATCAGCTGTTGGGATATGAGTATGTGTTCCAAACACACAAGTTGTAATACCATCGAGATAATGTCCCATAGCCATTTTTTCACTAGTAATTTCTCCATGAAAATCGACAATTAAAAAATCAACGTTTTTTTTTAATACAATTTTTTTACAAATCTCTTGCACAGTCTTAAAAACGTCTTCTGTCTTTCTCATAAATACGTTGCCCATTAAATTTATAACACCAACTTTATATTTTTTATCTTTTGATTGAAAAATTCCAAAACCATTTCCTGGGGTTCCATTAACAAGATTTGCTGGTCTTAAAAGTCTTTTTTCTTTTTCGATATAATTTGTTGTTTCTTCTTTATCCCAAATATGATTGCCTGATGTTATTACATCAATACCTTGTAAAAAAAATCCTTCTGCAATTTCTTTGGTAATACCTCTACCATCATCTGCTGCATTTTCACCATTGATTATACAAAAATCGATCTTATTGTCGTTAATAATTTTTGATAGATTTTTTTTCAAAGCAATTCTTCCTGATATTCCCATTATGTCTCCAAGAACTAAAATATTCATTAAATTATTCCCTTTTCTGTAAGTATATAATCAAGTTTAAAATCTCTTTTATCAATTGGCAGGTTATTATATTTTTGAAAAGAAAAAGCAACACCGATGGTCAAAATTTTTTTGTTAATTTTTATATACTTATTTAAGAACCTGTCATAAAAACCTTTTCCATAACCCAATCTATTTTTTTTATCATCAAAAGCTAAAATTGGGACAAAAACTATATCCGGGTAATTTATCTTTGTTTTTTTAGGCTCTAATATTCCGTATCTATTTACAAACAGAACGTCATATTTTTTCCATCTGTAAAAAAACATCTCACCATCATCTTCTATTGCAGGTAAAAGAAAAGCTGATTTACTAAAAAATTCAATATTTCTAATGTTTAAAATATTTAATTCACAATTATTTGGATAATATATAGATACAAATTTTTTTTTAACTTTATTTTTTTTTTTTAGCAATTTTATTAGAGGATTAAAAAAATTTGGTTTTGTGTTAAAATAATTTTTTTTACGTTTTATTAAATATTTTTTTCTAATTAACCCTTTTTTATCCATTTATTGTATCTTGGAAAGAGACTCTGTATTTGAAATTATCTTTTCAAGCGACTGGGTTGTTTTATCTAACATGGACTCATAAAGATTATTATTTTCCTCAATAGTTTTCCTAAATTTTTCAAGTTCATCATTTAAATCTTGTATTTCGATATCTTTATTTTTTTTATATTCGATGGCCAAAGATCTGATTTCCTTAAATTTTGATGAAATTTCGTCTAATTTTTTTTTTTGTTTTGATACTTTGTTTTTTAAATCAAAATATTCATCTATTAATTGTATAGTGGTTATCAATAAAAGTTTATTTTCACCAATATTACCAAGTTTATCTTTAAGCTCTGAGTATTTTTTGTCTAAAAACTTAGTTAAATTTTTTAAAGACTCTTCCTGCCCGTCATCACAAGATAAAAGATAGTCTTTATTATTGAATTTTACATTTACATTTGCCATTTCTCAATCTCTGTAACTAGATCTTCTGTTTCTTGACTTAATTCCTCAATTTCTTGATTAAAATTATCTTCTATCTCAGATTTTTTTTTGACTTCTAACTGTAAGTTTTTAATTTTCTCTTTTAAGTATTTATGTTCTCTAGCTAACTCTTGATTTTTTTTTTCAATTTCTAGCTTTTGTCTTAATATTTCGTTTTTTTCGCTCTTAATTTTTTCCACTTCATATGTCGGTTGTGAATAAGTTAAAGTTAAAGAGTTAAGTTTATTTATCAAATGATTTAAATTTTTTTCTTTCTTTTCAATTATGCTCATAAAATATTATATCATATTATTGATATACTTAGTTTAAGTCTATATAGGTTATTAAAAGTGAGCGTAAATTTAAATCAATTATCAAACGCAGTAAGATTTTTATCAATCGATGCTGTGCAAAAAGCAAATTCTGGACATCCTGGAATGCCTATGGGTATGGCTGATGTAGCGTCGGTTCTATTTAAATACCACCTGAGGTTTAATCCAAATAATCCAAATTGGATTAACAGAGATAGGTTTATTTTGTCAGCTGGTCATGGTTCGATGTTGCTTTATTCTTTACTTTACTTAACAGGATACAAAAGTGTTTCCATTGAGGACATAAAAAATTTTAGACAACTTAATTCTATTTGTGCGGGCCACCCTGAATATAAAAAAGGAACTGGAATCGAAACCACAACTGGACCACTAGGTCAAGGTTTAGGAAACGCTGTCGGGATGGCAATAGCAGAGGAAATTTACAGAAAAAAATTTGGTCAAAACGTCATAAATAATAAAACGTATGTCATTGCTAGTGACGGAGATCTTATGGAAGGTGTAAGTCATGAGGCTATGAGTTTAGCAGGACATTTAAAATTAAAAAATTTAATAGTTTTTTTTGACAACAATAAAATCTCGATAGATGGCTCAACTTCATTAAGTGTCTCTGATAACTATAAAAAAAGATTTGAGTCATACGGTTGGAATTTTATAGAAATTAATGGGCACAATGAAAAACAAATATCAAAAGCGATTTCTAAAGCTTGTAAATCTAATAAACCCACAATCATATCCTGTAAAACAGTAATTGGCTTTGGATCTCCTAATAAATCTGGAAAAGCTTCCTCTCATGGTTCTCCTTTAGGTGATGAGGAAATTGCATTGGTTAGAAAAAAACTTAAATGGAAAAATAAACCATTCGAAATTCCACAAGAAATTTTAGATGAATGGAGAAAAATTGGAAATAAAGGAGAGGTTTTGGAAAAAAAATGGCAAGCTGCAGTTAGAAAAAAAAATTCTAAAGTTAAAGATGATTTAGAGGATAACTATCTTAATTCAAATTTAACAGATTTAGAAAGCTTAATACAAAAAGAAAAAGATAAATATTTCGAATCGAAGCCAAATCTCGCTACAAGACAGTGTTCAATGGCAACAATTGAAAGTATTTCAGCTTTGCTTCCGCAACTAATTGGAGGTTCAGCTGACTTGAGTGGTTCTAACAATACAAAAACTATAAACTCTAAAATTATTAATTCTAAAAATTTTAACGGTAATTATATTCATTACGGAGTAAGAGAGCATGGTATGTCCTCTATAATGAATGGTTTAGCACTTTATGGAGGATTGATACCTTATGGCGGAACTTTTTTAATTTTTTCAGACTATAGTAAACCCTCTATTAGATTATCTGCTTTAATGGGTCTTAGAGTAATTTATATTTTTTCTCATGATTCTATAGGTTTAGGAGAAGATGGTCCTACGCATCAACCAATAGAGCAACTTACAGGACTAAGAGCTATTCCGAATTTGAATGTTTTTAGACCTGCAGATATAAACGAAACTTTAGAATGTTGGGAGATAGCTTTAAAAAGTTTAAATACTCCTAGTGCAATTGCATTATCAAGACAAAAAGTTCCTTATATTAATCCAAATAAAATAAGAGAAAATAAATGTCAAAAGGGAGCTTATGTAGTTAACACCACTTCTCATGAAAGCAATGTAACAATAATTGCATCAGGCACTGAAGTTGAACTGGCTTTAAAAGTCCAGAGACTACTAAAAGAAAATAATATCCACTCAAAAGTTGTTTCAATGCCATGTATGGAACTTTTCGATAAACAAACTGAAGAATATCGTAAAGACATTATAGAAGAAGATAATTTAATTGTAACCTTAGAAGCTGGGAGTGTCGCTTCTTGGCAAAAATATATAAAGAATAAAGGTCTTAATATAGGAATAGATAATTTTGGAGAAAGCGCACCTTATAAAGATGTATATAATCATTTTGGTTTGTCTGAAGAGAAAATAGTTAATTTAATTCAAGAAAAACTTAGAGAATAATTTTTGATTTAATGGATAAAATAAATTTTTTTCCTGATAATTTAAATGTTCAAAATCAAAGGATAATTCTGAGACTAGATTTTAACGTTCCAATAAAAGATAAAATAATTACAGATGATACGAGAATTAAATTATGCTTACCTCTCATAAAAAAATTAATTGATAAAAAAGCTAAGATAATCATAATAAGCCATCTTGGACGGCCAAAAGGAATTAGAAATCCAGCTCTGTCTTTAGGGCCGATTTATAAATATCTTAAAAAAAAACTAAAAACTAACGTTTTTTTTTATATGGGAAATTTTGATAATGAAGTAAAAGAAAAATTTTCTCATTTAAAAGAGGGTGAGATAATTTTAATTGAAAATATAAGATTTTTTAAAGGGGAAACAGATAACGACGAGAGTTTCTCAAAAAAATTAGCTTCTCTAGGTGATATTTATATCAATGATGCTTTTTCGTGTTCTCATAGAGAGCAATCATCAATTCATAAGATTACAAAATTTATGAAAAAGAGTTTCGCGGGTCCACTTTTAAAAAAAGAAATTGATGCAATAAATCTAGTTATCAATAGTAGAAAAGAACCAGTAACATGCATAATCGGTGGATCAAAAATTTCAACAAAGATAAATGTTATAATTAGTTTGGTTAGAAAAATTAACAATTTAATAGTTGTTGGTGCGATGGCAAATAATTTTTTTATTTATAATAATTTTAAAGTTGGAAAATCTTTAGTTGAAGATAATACATATGAAATTATAAAACAAATTTATGATGAAGCTAGTAAAAATAATTGTGAAATAATAATTCCAGAAGATTGTAAAGTTGGGGCTACCTTTAAGGGAGATGGAAAAAATAAAAACTTGGAACAAATTGAAGATAAAGATATAATTTTAGATATTGGATTAAAAACTATAAATAAAATCAAAAATATAATAAATTTATCTAAAACTGTATTATGGAACGGACCTGCAGGATACTTTGAAAACAAAAATTTTCTTTATGGCACTGTGTCTATAGCTGAAATTATTTCAAAAAAAACTAACGAAAATAAGCTTATTTCAGTTATTGGTGGAGGTGATACTCTTGCTGCCATAAATAGAAGTAAGAATGAACTTTCTTTTACTCACTTATCAACAGCAGGTGGTGCGTTTTTGGAATACTTAGAAGGAAAAGACTTGCCTGGGCTTAGTGTTTTAAAATAAATAACTTTTATGACTTTAAATGAAATTGCAAAAAAAATGTGTGCTAAAGGCAAAGGTATATTAGCAGCAGATGAAAGCACTGGCACAATAGCTAAAAGATTTAAAAGTATAAATGTTGAAAATATCGAAATAAATAGATTAAATTTTCGTGAGACATTATTTAATGCAAGTGCTATGAAAGATTTTATAGGTGGAGTAATTTTATTTGATGAAACATTAAGACAAAAGACAACTTTTGGACCTACAGTACCCGAATTAATCTCAAAGCACGGTGCAATCCCAGGGATAAAAGTTGATAAAGGAGCAAAGCCTTTAGCGGGTTCAAATGATGAGACGATCACAGAAGGACTAGATGGTTTAAGAGAAAGATTAAAGGAATATTACGATTTAGGAGCTAGGTTTACAAAATGGAGAGCAGTATATAAAATTACACAAAAATTTCCTTCAACTAAATCAATAAAATCTAATGCGCATGCTTTAGCAAGATACGCGGCATTAGTGCAGGAGGCACAAATGGTTCCTATTATTGAACCAGAGGTTTTAATGGACGGTTCACATAACATTGACAAGTGCTACGCAGTTACGACAGATGTTTTAAATGAATGTTATAATGAACTAGAAATCCATAAGGTTGATCTAAAAGGAACAGTTTTAAAACCTAATATGGTTATACCTGGTTCAGAATGTAAAGATAAATCTAATTCTGAGGAAATTGCAAAAAAAACTTTAGATTGTCTAAAAAAAAATGTGCCTAAAGAGGTCCCTGGAATAGCTTTTTTATCGGGTGGTCAATCTGAAATAGAGTCAAGTAAAAATCTAAATGAAATTAATAAAATAAATGATACTAATTTTTTAATTACTTTTTCTTACGGAAGAGGTTTACAAGCCAGCGCTTTAAAAGAATTTGGAAAAAATCGAAATAATATTGAAAATATTCAAAAAGCCTTTAATCATAGAGCTAAAATGAATGGTTTATCGTCAAAAGGTGAATGGTCTGAAGACTTAGAAAAAGAGTCTGCGGCTTAAACCATTGAAGAAATTTATATACTTAATATCACCGTCTAAAATAGATGAAAACTTTTATAAAGATTTAGACATTGTTTTATCTTTTAACAATGTAAAATTCTTTCAATTAAGACTAAAAAAAATTGAAGCAATTAAGTTTTTTAAAATTGCAAAAAAAATTAAAAAAATTACAAAAAAATATAATGTAAATTTAATCATTAATGATAATTTTTTGCTAGCTAATAAGTTAAAAGCAGATGGTTGTCATATGGGGCAAAACGATGGATCTTTTATAGTTGCAAGAAAAAAACTTAAAAATAAAATTTTAGGAATTACTTGTCATAATTCAAAAAAACTCGTAAAGAATGCGATCAAATTTAAACCAGATTATATTGCACTTGGTTCATTTTTTAAATCTAAGCTAAAACCAAGCGCTAAAAAAGCAGATTTAAATGTTTTGAAATGGACCAAAAAGAATATTAAAAAGCCAATAGTAGTTATTGGTGGAATTAATAATAAAAATTATAAAAAATTATTACAAGCCGGCGCAAAATATATTGCAATATCAAGCTATATTTGGGATAACCCAAAGTTTAAACC
This sequence comes from uncultured Pelagibacteraceae bacterium, assembly GCA_902630915.1. The sequence continues at coordinate 24,688 of CACOWD010000007.1, forward strand.
TAAATTAGCGATAAGAAAGTTCAAATGAAAATAAATGCAAATGAGATAAAGCCAGGAATGATTATTGAACATAAAAATGATTATTGGAACGTTCTAAAGATCCAACATGTTAAGCCCGGTAAAGGTGGGGCGTTCAATCAAGTGGAACTTAAAAGTATTATAAAAGGAACTAAACTAAACGAAAGATTTAGGTCTAGCGAGACTATTGAGAAAGCAGAAATTACGGAGAAAAATTTTAATTTTTTATATATCGATGGTGAAAATTGCTATTTTATGGATAACAAAACATTTGAACAAGTAGAGATTTCTAAATTAGTTACTGGAGAAAAATTTAAATTACTTAAAGAAAATCTATCTGTTACTATTTCATTTATGGACGATAAACCGATATCAATTGATTTGCCAAACAATATCGAATGTACAATAGAAAGTACTGATGCTGCAATTAAAAATCAAACAGCTTCATCCTCATACAAACCGGCTTTACTCGATTGTGGAATAAAGATTAATGTTCCGCCATTTATTGAGAGTGGAGAAAAAGTAATTATAGATACGAGAACACTTGAATATGTAAAAAGAGTAAACTAATGAGATTAAATTCTCCTCATATAAATCTTATTAACAAAGCATGTATGAAGGCATCTAAATCTCTGATACGAGATTTTGGAGAAATAGAAAATTTACAAGTTTCCACAAAAGGTCCAGGTGATTTTGTTAGTTCAGCTGATAAAAGAACTGAAAAAATTATTATTGGTGAATTGCAAAAAGCACATCCTGATTATGGTATAATTACAGAGGAAACTGGGATAATAAATAAGTCAAATACAAAAAATAGATGGATAATTGATCCAATTGATGGAACATCGAATTTTTTGAATGGTATTCCTCAATTTGCAATTTCAATCGCTTACGAAGAAGACAATGAAATTAAATGCGGAATGATTTTTAATCCAATTTCCAATGAAATGTTTAGCGCAGAAAAGGGAAATGGTGCTTATCTCAACAATTCAAGGATTAGAGTATCAAAGAAAAAAAAGATAAATGATGCAATTTTAGTGACTGGCGGACCTAAACAAGTTAGCAAAATTAAAGAAAAAATTTTTACTGAATACATAATGGTTTCAAACAATGTCTCTAGTGTACGAAAATTTGGTAGTGCATCATTAGATATGGCTTTTGTAGCTTGTGGAAGGTTTGACGGATACTGGCAAAGAGAAATAAATTATTGGGATATAGCAGCTGGATTATTAATAATTCAGGAAGCAGGCGGTTTTGTAGAATATTTTGAGGAGAATACCAATACTCCTTTAAAAAAGAATATTTTGGCCTCCAACTCTAATATTCATGAAAAATTCAAAGAGTTAATTATCAAAAAAGATATTGAGTAAAAACAATTAATAATATAAAACTCCGCAAATGAAAAAAAATATACACCCTAAGTATCATAAGATTAAAGTTGTCATGACAGACGGTTCAGAGTTTGAAACTAGATCCACTTGGGGCAAAGAAAATGATACTCTAAAGCTGGATATTGACCCAAAATCCCATTACGCTTGGACTGGAGGGGCTCAAAAGATTTTAGATAAAGGAAGAGTAAGTAAATATAATAAAAAATTTAGCAACCTTAGATCGAAGAAATAATTTATGACAGAAACACCTTTTATGCCAAAAGCTACCGCTGTTTGGTTAGTAGAAAACACTACCTTGACCTTTAAACAAATAGCAGAATTTTGTAATTTGCATGAATTAGAGATTAAAGGTATTGCAGATGGAGATGTTGCTAAAGGTATAAAGGCATACAATCCGATCCTAGCAGGACAGCTGTCACGAGAAGAAATTGAAGAATGTTCTAAAGATCAAAATAAAAAATTAAAATTATTAAAAAAACTTGATAAGGTAGAAGTTCAAGAGAGAAAGAAACCTAAATATACTCCTTTATCAAAAAGACAGGACAGACCAGATGCAATTTTATGGTTATGTAAAAATGCTTCAGAATTAACTGATGGTCAAATTTCAAAACTTGTAGGAAGCACTAAAGGAACCGTTTCATTAATTAGAAAAAGAAGTTATTGGAATTTTTCAAACTTAAAGCCTAGAGATCCTGTTATTTTAGCATTATGTAGCCAGGAAGCTTTTCAAAAAAGTTTAGATAAAGCTAAAAGGAGAGTGGAAAGAGAAAAAAAAGCTAAATTAAAAGAGGAAAAAAAGGCTCAAGAAGCTTCTCTATAGACAAACAAAGGATCAAGTGATAACAACCAAGAAATTAACAGGAGGTTTTTATTAAGATAGACGTAAAAGATAATAATGTTGAACAAGCAATTAGAGTTTTAAAAAGAAAACTTCAAAAAGAAGGTTTTTTTAAAGTAATGAAAATGAAGAGTACTTATGAGAAGCCGTCTGAGAAAAAAAAGAGAGTTCAAACTGAAAATATAAAAAGGATAAAAAAACTCCAAAAATTAAAAAATAGATATTAAATTTAAAACATGAGAGGATTAGAAATGCCATCTGGTAAAGTAAAATGGTTTAACGCCAAAAAAGGATATGGATTTATAACTGATGATGAAACTAATAAAGATATTTTTTTACATGTTTCTGCGCTAGAAAATTCAAAATTAAGAGTTCTAAAAGAAGATCAGACAATAGTTTACGATATAAAAGAAGAAAAAGACAAACTCCAAGCAATAAATATTAAAAAAAAATAATTTAACGCGGGGTGGAGCAGTCTGGTAGCTCGTCAGGCTCATAACCTGAAGGTCGCTGGTTCAAATCCAGCCCCCGCAACCAAAATGACAGAAACAATCAGAAATATAACTATAATAGCCCACGTTGATCACGGAAAGACAACCTTGATTGATAGCTTAATGAAACAAAGTGGTGCCTTTAGAGAAAATGAAAGTGTAGAAGAACGAATAATGGATTCAGGGGAGTTAGAAAAAGAGAGAGGTATAACTATTCTAGCAAAACCTACATCAATTAATTGGAAAAATTCCAGAATTAATATCATCGACACTCCAGGTCACAGAGACTTTGCTGCAGAAGTAGAAAGAGTTTTACACATGGCAGATGGTGCTCTTTTATTAATTGACTCTGCAGAAGGAGTTATGCCTCAAACAAAATTTGTTTTAGCTAAAGCTTTAAAACAAGGATTAAGACCGATAGTAATAATAAATAAATTAGATAAAGCAGATCAAAGAGCTAACGAAGTTTTAAATGAAACTTTTGACCTGTTTGTAAACTTAGATGCTAATGAAAAACAATTGGATTTTCCTGTGTTATATGCAAGCGGAAGATCGGGATGGGCCTCTAAAGATATTGACGGTCCAAGAGAAAATTTACACCCATTACTAGATTTAATTATGAAACATGTTAAACCAATTAATTTAGACAAAACTAAGCCATTTGCTATGCTCTCAACTCTGCTCTATGCTGATAGCTTTTTGGGGAGAAGTTTAGTTGGTAAAATATCTCAGGGAACTGCAAAAGCAAATCAACAAATCAAGGCGATAAATCTGAATGGTGAAAAGATTGATGAAGGAAGATTAACAAAAATATTTAGATATGAAGGTACTAAAAAAGTACCAATTCAAACGGGAGAAGCAGGAGACATAGTAATAATCGCAGGTTTAGAAAAAGCAAACGTAGCAGATACTATTTGTGATTTAGAGTTGAATGAACCAATTAGTGCAACGCCTATCGATCCTCCAACAATGTCGATTACAATAACAGTTAATAGTTCGCCTTTAGCTGGAACCGAGGGAAAGAAATTAACTAGCACTCAGATTCGTGAACGACTAATTTTAGAGGCTGAAAATAATGTTGGAATTACTTTTGAGGAAAATTCTAATAAAGACTCATTTGTAATAAGTGGAAGGGGAGAATTAATGTTAGAAATCCTTTTGACCCAGATGAGGCGTGAAGGATTTGAGATGACTGTTAGCCCTCCTAAGGTTTTAATTAAAGAAGATATAAACGGAAAAAAACAAGAGCCAGTTGAGGAAATCACTATGGATTTAGATGAAGAATACTCATCAAAAATTATCGACTCTATGAATAGAAGAAAAGGTAAACTAGTTGATCTTAAAGATACAGGTAAGGGTAAGAAAAGACTGATTTTTCATGCACCGACCAGAGGTTTAATGGGTTATACAAGTAGATTTTTGACTTTAACTAAAGGGACTGGAGTAATTAATAGAATCTTTCATTCCTATGGAGATTACACTGGTGAAATGGAGGGAAGAAGAAATGGTGCTCTTATTTCGATAGAAACTGGAAAAGCAGTCGCGTTCGCAATTTTTAATTTACAAGCTAGGGGAGAAATGCTCGTAACTCATAATGATGCTGTTTATGAAGGTATGATTGTAGGTATTTCATCTAAAGCTGGAGATCTCGAAATTAATGTAATGAAAGGAAAGAAATTAACAAATATGAGAACACAAAATACTGATGAAAATGTTGTCTTAACTCCTGTTAGAAAAATGGCAATTGCTGAACAATTAAGTTTATTAAATACTGATGAAGCATTAGAGATAACACCTAAATCCTGTCGATTAAGAAAATTGATTTTAGATCCGCACGAAAGAAAAAGGCTATCTCGAGCTAAATCTAAAGCTTCTTAAAGACTAAATTTCGACTTTTTACTATCAGCTAAAAAATTTTTTACAGTATCGAGTGTCATTGATTTAAAGCTTTTTCCAAAACCACTAATTTGATTAATAACTTTTGGCGGCATAGTAATAATATCACAATTAATCTGTTTAGCTTGAGTGTAATTGTAAGCCTCTCTAGTGCTTGCCCAAAGGATTTCGATATTTTTATTTTTTTTGGTTAAAGAAATACTTTTTTTGAATATCGGAAGTGGATCTTTGCCTTTATCTGCCATTCTTCCAGCAAATATAGAGATTATAGATTTAGTTTTTTTACTTAACTTTTTATAAATTTTTTGAGCCTGCTCAAAAGTGTAAACTGCGGTGATATTTAGTTTAATTCCCTTATCACTTAATTCTTTAATTACTGATCCAGTAAAGTTACCTTTAGAATTAACAACTGGTATTTTAACATACACGTTCTTGCCCCAAGAATTAATTTCATAAGCTTGTTTAAGCATATCTTTAAAATTATCTGCAAATACTTCAAAAGAAATTGGCTTTTTTTTACAAATCTTTAAAATTTTTAGAGAATAATCTCTATAATCTTTGGCTCCTGCTAATCTCATTAAGCTTGGATTTGTTGTAAAACCGTCGACTATTGGTTTATTATTAAAAAATTTAATTGTTTCATAGTCAGCTATATCGCAAAATATCTTTGTTTTCATTAATCTAAATTTTTAACAATATCTTCTGTCATTTTTTTTGCATCTGCAAACAACATCAAGGTATTATCTTTATAAAATAATTCATTATCTATTCCGGCATATCCAGGAGACAAGCTTCTCTTGACAAATAAAACAGATTTACATTTTTCAACATCAAGCACTGGCATTCCGAATATTGGACTCTTAGGGTCTGTTTTGGCTACGGGATTTGTCACGTCATTTGCTCCAATCACGAATGCAACATCGGAATTGGCAAAATCATTATTTATATCCTCTAGCTCAAAAACTTCATCATATGGAACATTAGCCTCTGCCAATAGAACGTTCATGTGTCCGGGCATTCTACCAGCAACAGGATGAATGGCATATGTAACTTTAATATCGTTCTTTTTTAATTTGTCTACCATCTCTCTTAAGGCATGTTGAGCTTGAGCTACTGCCATTCCATAACCTGGAACTATAATCACTGATGAAGCATTTTTCATTAAGAAAGCTGCATCTTCTGCGTTACCGCTTTTCACTGGTTTTTGATCTTTCTTTTCTTTTGTATTATCAGATGAACTGTCTGCACCAAAACCTCCAAGTATTACACTTACAAAGGATCTATTCATGGCTTTACACATTATATAAGATAGTATTGCTCCTGAAGAACCTACTAGTGCACCTGTAATAATTAAAGCAGTATTTTCTAATGTAAAACCTATTCCAGCTGCGGCCCAACCTGAGTAAGAGTTTAACATTGAAATCACTACAGGCATATCGGCACCACCTATAGGTATAATTAATAAAACACCCACTAGAAAAGAAATCATAATTAAAGTCCAAAAAATATTTGCTGACTGGGTGACACATAAATAGTAAATTAAGACAAAAATTCCTATGCCAAGTATTAAATTTAGAAAATGTTGACCAGTAAAAATTATTGGAGAGCCTGACATTATTCCTCTTAATTTCAAAAAAGCTATTATAGAGCCAGAAAAAGTTATTGCTCCTACTGCAGCACCAATAGACATTTCTATTAAACTTGCTAGTTTTATTCCACCAACTACTCCTAAATTAAAAGCTTCAGGATTTTGGAAAGCTGCTATAGCAACAAAAACTGCAGCTAATCCAACTAAACTATGAAAGCCTGCAACCAACTCTGGCATTGCAGTCATTGGGATTCTAAAGGCTATAAAAGCTCCAATGGCTCCACCAATTAATAAAAAAATTACTACATAAACTAATGAAGTAGAAAAATTTCCAACTGAAAAAAATGTTACTACAATTGCGATTATCATTCCTGCAATTCCGAAATAATTTCCTTGTCTGGATGTATCTGGAGATGACAATCCTCTTAATGCAAGAATAAATAGTATTCCTGAGATTAAATAAAAAATTGCTGATAAATTTGCCGATATCATTTCTTTTTATCTTTCTTTTTTTTATACATTTGAAGCATTCTTTGAGTTACTAAAAATCCACCGAAAATATTAATTGCTGCTAATACAATAGCTAAAAATCCAAAAATACTTGATATATCAAAAACACTTTCCGATGATCCAGCTAATGCAGCTATTATAGCTCCAACAATTATGACGGATGAAATAGCATTAGTTACAGACATTAAAGGTGTATGTAAAGATGGTGTAACACTCCAAACAACGTAATAGCCGATAAAGATTGACAAAATAAATATACTTAATCTAAATATAAACGGATCTATTTCCATAATTAAACTTCCCTTATTAATGATTTTGTAATTATTTCGTCCTCTAAATTAATATTAAAATCTTTTTTTTCTCTACTGTATAAATTTCTTATAAAGCTAAACAAGTTTTTCGCATATAAACTTGAAGCAGTTAGTGGTAAGCTGTTCATTAAACTTTTCACACCTATTACTTTTATTCCCTGAATTGTATTTATTTTTCCAGCTTCCGAATATGCAGAATTACCTCCTTGCTCTGCTGCCAAATCATAAATTATAGAGCCAGGTTTCATCAATTTTACTAAATCCTCGGATAATATTCTTGGTGCCGGTTTACCCGGAATTAGTGCAGTACAAATAACTATATCATTTTTTTTAAGTGCTTCTTTCATCATTTCAGCTTGTTTTTTTTTGTAATCCTCTGTGGTTTCTTTTGCATATCCTCCGGCTGTCTCCATATCCTCTGCTTGTTCAACAGTCAAAAATTTTCCACCCAAGCTTTCAACTTGCTCCTTTGATGCTGCTCTAACGTCAGTTGCTGAGACTATTGCACCTAATCTTTTCGCAGTGGCGATTGCCTGTAAACCTGCTACTCCTGCTCCAATGACCAAGACTTTAGCAGCTGGCACGGTTCCGGCAGCTGTCATCATCATCGGCACGGCTTTTTCAAATTCAGCAACACAATCTATTACTGCTCTGTATCCGGCTAAATTTGATTGAGAAGATAATACATCCATGGATTGAGCTCGTGTGATACGAGGTAATAATTCGAGTGAAAAAGCTTTAATTTTTTTTTTTATAATTTTATCTATTTGAATATTATTTTTTGATGGATTTAGCATTCCAATTAAGATTGTTTGCTCTTTTAATAAACTAATTTCATTTTCAGAGGGGCAGTTTACTTTAATTATCAAATTACTTGAGTTTAAAACTTCACTTGAGGAGTCTCTTATTTCTACTCCAGTTTTTTTATATTCGTTGTCGTTGATACCTAAATGATTTGCGTAATCTTTTTCAATACACACCTTTAATCCTAAACCCATTATATTTTTTGCTGTCTCAGGAGTTACAGAAACTCTTTTTTCTGATGCTAAATCTTCTTTAATTGAACCTACTATCATTTTATTAATTTCTTGATTTTAAAGTAAAGTAATAGCTAGTATTACT
>CACOWD010000008.1 GCA_902630915.1 uncultured Pelagibacteraceae bacterium
TAATTGTTAATTAGCTTAAATAAATAAACAATCTCACCTTTAGGTCTTTTCCAATTTTCTGATGAGAAAACATAAAATGTGACAATAGGTATTTGTAATTTAATTGAGCCTGTAACAATTTTTTTTACTGTTTCAAGACCTTTAAGATGACCATAATTTCGTCCTTTTCTCTTTTTTTTTCCCCATCTGCCGTTACCGTCCATGATAAAAGCAACATGGTTGAGATTATTCATATTTGACTTATTTCTTTTTCTTTTTCTATTAGGATTTTTTCAATATTAGCTATATTTAGATCCGTTAATTTTTGAATATTTTTCTCAAAATTTTTATTATCATCTTCAGATATTTCTTTGTCCTTTAGTTTTTTTTTTAAAACCTCATTTGCTTCTCTTCTCACATTTCTTATTGAAATTTTACCTTTCTCACCCATATTTTTTAAAATTTTGATAAGTTCTTTTCTTCTTTCTTCAGTTAAATCTGGAATTCTTAACCTAATGGTTTGTCCATCTATTTGTGGATTAATACCTAGTTCTGACTTTTGTATTGCAGCATCAATCACATTAATATTGGCTTTATCCCAAACTTGTATCGAAATTAATCTTGCTTCAGGAACGCTTACTGTAGCTAATTGCTCTATGGGCATTAATTGACCATATACATCAACTTTAATTATATCAAGCATGCTTGTATTAGCTCTACCTGTTCTTAAAGTTGAAATGTCTTTTTTAAATGAAAGAACACTTTTTTCCATTTTTAACAAATAGTTTTTTTCATCAAAGACTGCGCTCATAATTATACGCCCTCACCTACTTTAAATTTAACAAAATTCAAAATATTTATTTTCTTATCATCTGAACTCTCTTTCAATATATCAGAAACCTTTTTTTTAGGATCCATTATCCATATTTGGTTTAATAAAGAATTGTCATTTAAAAATTTTGATATCTTTCCCTGTGAAATTTTTTCAGCCATGTCAGCAGGTTTTCCTGAATTTAAAATTTCAGCTTTGATTATTTCCATTTCTTTTTCCACAATTTTCTTATCAATTCCATCCTTGTCGATTGCTAAAGGATTAGAAGCTGCAATATGCATTGCTAACTTATTTCCAAGTTCATCGTTTTTACCTTTTGAAAGACCGTCTAATTTTACAATTGAAATAATTTTACCAATATTTTTTTCTAAAGCAGAATGAACGTAAAAAAAATTTAGGCCTCTCGAATTATCAAAAAAATTAGTTCTTCTAATTGTAATTTTTTCACCAATTTTTGATATTAGATTAACTAAATTATCCTTTACTAAATGTCCACTTTTCATTTTTATATTATTTAGTTTTTCTAAATTTCCTTTGACTAAAAAATTTAAATCTGAAAGTTCTTTACAAAAATTTAAAAAATCTTTATTTTTGGCGACAAAATCTGTTTCACTATTTACCTCGATAATAGAAATTTCTCCGTTACTCTCCTTAACTAAAACTAATCCCTCAGAAGCTGTTCTGCTCATTTTTTTTGAGGCTTTAGCAATTCCTTTTTTTCGTAAATATTCTACCGATTTTTCTACATCACCTTTTGTTTCATCTAAGGCTGCTTTACAATCCTTAAACCCAACACCGGTCATCTCTCGAAGTTTTTTTATATTATCTAATAAATCTTTGTTAGACATTTTTTGTTAGACATTTAAAGAATTATTTCAATTTTTTTTTTCTTCTTTTTTTCTAATTTTTGTTTCTTTTTCTTTAGGTTCTTCGCTGCCTTTAATAAGTTTTTCAGCATCTTTGATCGTATTTCTAATTAATTCACAATAAAGATTAATAGATCTTCTTGCATCATCATTTCCTGGAATTGGATAGTCAATACCTGTTGGATCAGAATTTGTATCTAATACAGCAATAATTGGAATCCCAAGTTTCTTTGCTTCAGCAACTGCTAGTGACTCAATGTTTGTATCAATTATAAATATTAAGTCTGGGGTTTTTTTCATATCGGCTATTCCTCCTAGAGACCTTTGTAATTTTTCTTTCTCTTTTCCAAATTTTAATATTTCTTTTTTAGTAAAACCTAAATTTTCTTTAGATAATTGATCGTTAAGTTTTTTTAATCTTTTGATTGAATTTTGGATAGTGTTCCAATTTGTCAACATTCCCCCTAGCCATCGATAGTTAACATAATACTGGTTAGTTTCTTTTGCTAGATCGCTCACTTGTTCCGAAGCTTGTTTTTTTGTCGATACGATTAAAAGTTTACCACCAGCTGCAATTACTTTATGCACTTGATTTAATGCTGATTTTAAAAAATCTACTGTCTGAGTAAGATCGATGATGTGAATTGAATTTTTTTCACCAAAAATGTATTTTTTCATTTTTGGATTCCATCTCAAAGTTTTGTGACCGAGATGAACTCCCGCTTCTAATAGTTGTTTAATATCTACTTTTGGTACGTTCATTATATTTTCCGGTTATTCCACCACAGTAATTCCAATATTGGACCGGTAGGGCAACACCCTTGTAACTGTGTGCGAATTTACAACTGATATATACAACCAGATTAAAAAATCAATACTCTAAACAGTTATTTTTGCCACGTATTCCTTAGCTTTGAGGGCTTTGATATGGTTTAAATCAAATTTTCGATTATTTTGCAGAGAATAATGAGCTTTTTTGTTTTTATTATTAAAAATCAAATTAATTTTAGTATCCCCAAAGTTTGAAAGTATTTTTTTAATTTCCTCTATTTTGAAATTTTCGTTCAACTCTATTGTAACTTCTGAATAAGGCTTACTAATCATCTCATCTAAACTTACAATTTTTCTTATATTTACTCTTTTCTTTGCGTTCTCATCTGGTGTTTTATCTTTTTGTAAGGTCATCACAAATGACTCGGACTCTTTTAATTTATCTCTATTCGAAACTAAAATATCTGCAAATAGAAATATTTCAAACTCACCTTCTTGGTCGCTAAATTTTATAATAGCATAAGGCGTTCCTTTTGCACTTTTCTTTTCTTGAATTGACATAATTGTTCCTCCTACTAAACCTTCAGTAGTTTCCGATTGGTAAAATTTTTTATAAGAGATTATCTTTAAATGATTAAATATTTCCTCATACTCATTTAGAGGGTGGTTTGAGATATAGAAACCTAAGGAATTAAATTCCTCAGACAAAAGTTCTTTTTGCTTCCATGGTGAAGAAGGTAAAAATTCAAAACTATCTTCTTGATCGACATTATTTCCGAATAGGCTTGACTGATTATTTTCTTTATCATTATTAATATTTTTAATTTGTTGAATTATTTTTGGGATAGATTGGAATATTTTATTTCTATCTTCTGTAAATTCATCAAAAGCTCCTGCTTTTGTTAACCCCTCTAATTGTAATTTATTAACATCTTTTATGTCAACTCTGGATATAAAATCTGATAGTGATTTATATTCACCTTTGGTTTCTCTCTCTTTGATTATATTTGATACTGCTTCGAAACCAACATTTTTCACTGCTCCAAGTCCATAAAAAATCTTGCCATCATTCGCTTTAAATTCTGCATGACATTTGTTTATAGATGGTCGTATAATTTCAATTTTAAGTCTTTTTAATTCTTCCACAAATTCTCTCAATTTTGATGTATTTGTAAGTTCGGTCGTCATTGTGGCAGCGATAAAATCTTCTTTAAAATATGTTTTTAGATAAGCAGTTTGATATGCAATTAAGGCATACGCTGCTGCATGACTTTTATTGAAACCGTATTGAGCAAAAGGTTCAATTTTAGTAAATACAAAATTTGCAACATCTTTGGCTATTCCATTTTTAATTGCGCCATTAATAAATCTTTCTTTTTGTTTATCTAATTCTGCTTTCTTTTTTTTACCCATTGCTCGTCTTAATATGTCTGCTTCACCAGCTGTAAATCCTGCTAAAGTTTGTGCTATTTGCATTACTTGCTCTTGATAAATTATTATTCCATAAGTTGGTTTTAATATTTCTTTTAAAATGGGATGAATATAATCTGGTTCCTTAATTCCGTTTTTACAATCGTTATAAATAGGAATATTGCTCATAGGTCCAGGTCGATAAAGCGCTACTAAAGCAATAATATCATCAAATCTATTGGGCTTCATTTGTTTTATGGCTTCTCTCATACCTGCGCTTTCTAATTGAAACAATCCTGTTGTCTCTCCTGTAGAAAGAAGTGAATAAACCTTTTCATCGTTTTGATTGATTTTAGTTATATCTAAATTTATATTTTTGTTTTTAAGTCTTTTTAATGTTTTATCTATCACGGTTAAAGTTTTTAAGCCTAATAAATCAAATTTTACTAAACCGGCGTTCTCTGAGGAGTACATATCATATTGTGTTGACGGTAAAATAAGATTGGAACTATGATCTACGTAAAGTGGAAATTGTTCAGATAATTTATCCCCTGCAATAACAACCCCAGCTGCGTGAGTTGCCATATTTCTGTTTAATCCCTCTAATTTTAAGGATAATTCTAAAAGTTTTTTTACCTTAGGGTTATTTTGGACTTCATTTTTAAATCTTGGTTCTCTATCAATCGACTCTTGAAGTGTTAAAGGTCTTGATGGGTCAAATGGAACCATTTTGCAGAGTCTATCAACATGACCATATGATAAACCTAAAACTCTTCCAACATCTCTCAAAGCCATTCTCGCTTTTAGTTTTCCAAAAGTTATAATGTGTGCTACTCCATCTTTGTATTTAGTTTTAAGATATTCAAAAACTCGGTCTCTTTGTTCCTCACAAAAGTCAATATCGAAATCTGGCATTGAAATTCTATCAGGATTTAAAAATCTTTCAAAAATTAGATCGTATTCTATTGGATCAAGATCAGTAATATCTAGACAGTATGCAACTAATGATCCAGCTCCAGATCCTCTACCTGGCCCAACTGGTATTGAGTTTTTTTTTGCCCATTTGATATAATCAGATACTATCAAAAAATAACTTGAGTAATTCATTGAATTTATAATATTTATTTCATGACTTAATCTATCTTCGTATAACTCTTTTATTTCATTCTCTCCTTTTTCTTTATTTTTTTTTAAGATAAAATTTTTAATTCTATTTTTTAACCCATTTTTAGCTTGTCTCAATAATTCATCTTCAGGTGAGCTGCTATTTGAATTTGATATAGAAGGTAAAATTGGTTTCGACTTTTTTGGTTTAAAATTAAATCTTAGGTGAAAATTATAATTATTTTCTAGCGCCTCTGGAATGTCAGAGTATAGATTTTTTAATTCCATATCCTGCTTTAAATAGTGTTGATTGCTTAATTTGAATCTATTTTTGTCATCGATATAACTTTTTTCTCCAATACACCTTAGTGCATCATGCGCTTCGTACATTTCTTGATGAATATAAAAAACTTCTTGAGTTGCTATTAAAGGAATATTAAATACTTTTGAATTATTTAAAATATAATTTTCAAAATTTTTTTCTTCATTTTCATTATGACGTTGAACTTCAAAATATAACCTATCCTGAAAAGATTTTTTTAATAATGATATTATATTTTCAAAATATTTTAACTTATTTGCTTGAAATAATTTTCCAAAAAAATCTCTATGATTTCCTGTTAATAAAATAAGGTCTTTATTATTATCAAGTAAATCTTTAAGTTCACATAAGGGATCTTCAATATCTTTTCTTCTTAAGTAACTTAATGAAGATAACTTAGTCAAATTTTTATAACCATCTTCTGTTTTAGCAAATAAAGTGATCTTTCCTATCACATTGTTTTCTCTAAGATTTAATTGAGTTCCAATAATAGGTTGGGTACCTACTTTAGATAATTTTTCAGAAAATTCTAATGCCCCACACAAGTTAAAACTATCAGTTAAGCCTAAACATTTAACTTTGTTTTTTTTACAATATTCTGCTAATTCATCGATTTTAATAGCACCTTCGCAAATAGAGTACTGTGTATGAATTTTAATATTATTAAAATTTTTATGACTTACGAGCATTCACTCGTTTTATAACACCATCTGAAATAAACAACTTGTAATCAGCCCTGTTAGCAAGTTCTCTATTATGGGTTGCAAAAATTATTGATTTTTTTAGTTTTTTTAATTTTAAAAAAAGAGAAAATATTTCTTTTGAAGTTTTAAAATCTAAATTTCCCGTTGGTTCGTCTGCTAAAATTAAACTTGTTTGGGATATTAACGCCCTTGCAATCGCCACTCTCTGTTGCTCTCCTCCAGATAGTTCATTTGGAAAGTGTTTAGATCTCTCTAAAATTTTTAAATCTTTTAAAATTTTCTTTGATTTTTCTAAGACAATTTTTTCATTTTCTCCATCTATGATAAGCGGCATCATTACGTTCTCAATAGCTGTAAAATCTGTTAGCAAATTATTATCCTGAAATATTATAGATATATTTTTTCTTCTAATTGCATCTTTTTGATTATTAGATAAAACTTTTGTTTCTTGTCTATTAATTATAATTTTTCCGTGGGAAGGCTCATCCAGTAAAGCTAATAAATGAAGTAAAGATGATTTTCCAGAGCCTGATGGGCCTACTAAAGCGACTAACTCTCCCTCTCTAATTTTGAAGTCAAAATTTTCAAATAAGGTTAAAGGACCATTAACGTGCAGGTAACTTTTTTTTAAATTAACTGTTTCTAATAAAAACTTACTCATATCTTAATGCCCTAAATGTGCTCATTTTAGAAATTCTCATTGCAGGTATGTAAGAGGCTATAGCTGAAATAAATAATGATATTGCAAAAATTATTATAATCGAATTTAAATTTATCTCACTAGGTAAAGTATCTAAAAAATATATATCAGAAGGAAAAATCTCTAAATTAAAAACAGTTGATAATAAAATTCTAATTTTTTCGATATTGATTGAAAATAATACTCCTAGAAAAACTCCAGTTGTTGTTGCAAAAAAACCAATTGTTAAACCAGTAAGAAAAAAAGTTTTCTTAATCGATCCATTACTCAAACCCAATGTTTTTAAAATGGCAATTTCTTTAGTTTTATTTTTAATTAAAATTGTTAATCCAGATATTATATTAAAGGCTGCTACAACTACTATTAGTGAGAGAATTATAAACATTACATTTCTCTCTACTTTCAGTGCACTAAACAAAGATTTATTCAAATCAGACCAAGTATAGATAAAATAATTTTGGTTCAATTTCTCAATTTTATTTTTGTAGAAATTTGCTTTAAGGGGGTCCTCTAAGTAGATTTCTATACTTTGATCTTTAGAATCTTTATCAAATATTGATAAAGCATCCTTTATATTTAAAAAAACAATATTTTTATCAAAATCAATAAAACCTGTATTAAATATTCCTGCAACCTTAAAATTTTCTTGTTTAGGCAAACTTCCCAATGGAGTTGCAACAAAAGCTGAGGACATTAAACTTAGAGTATCGCCCTCCTCTAAACTTAAATTAAATGCGAGTTCTGATCCCACAAAAACATGATTAGAATTTAAATTACTAAGGCCCCCCTGAATTGAAAATTCATCAAAAAATTTGATTATATTCTGCTCTTTTTTATCTACGCCTTTTAAAATTATTCCTTTAGCGTTATCGTTGCTAATTACTATTCCCTCACCAGAGTACGATTTGCTTAAGCTTATCTCTTTGAAATTATTTTTTAATTTAAAAATGAAATTTTCATCAATTTGAAAACTATTAGGTTCAATAACAATATGAGGATTAAGTCCTAAAATTTTATTTGTAAGATCTCGTTTAAAGCCATTCATCACAGACATTACAATTATTAAAATAGCAACACCTAACATAATTCCCAAAAAGGAAAATATTGAGATTATTTTTAAAAAACCCTCTTTTTTTTTTGGTCTTAAATTTCTAAGTGAGATAAGTCTTTCTGCTTTTGTAAACAAAGTATTAGGTTTTTAGTTTTGATTTAATATTATCAAGACTTAGTAATTCAGATTTGAGATTTAATTCCTTAAA
The DNA here is from genome assembly GCA_902630915.1 of uncultured Pelagibacteraceae bacterium. The sequence goes on from CACOWD010000008.1 coordinate 7,948, forward strand.
TTCAAAATTTTCAGTATCAGATTTTGATCCAATAATTATTTGATAAGGAACTCCAATTAAGTCATGCTTTTTAAATTTATTCGACATATTCTCATCAACATCATCTAACAATACGTCAATATTTTGTTTTTTAAGTTCGAGGTAGATTTTTTCTGCTTTTTCCAAGTTTTCTTTATTATTTTTACTAATACTTGGAATGATTACCACGTCAAAAGGAGAAATAGATTTAGGCCATTTCATGATATTACTATCAAAATTTGCTTCAATTATTGCACCTACTAATCTTGAAACACCTATTCCGTATGAACCCATTTTAACTGAAGTTTTTTTTCCAACTTTATCGTCGATCATGCAATTCATGGGTTTAGAGTATTTATCACTAAAATAAAATATATGACCAACTTCAATGCCTTTTGTAACGACTTGATTATCTTTTTTGACATTTTTGTTAAATTCACTTTCTTTAAATTTTTCGTCTGTGACTGCATAAATTTTCGTAAAATCCTCTCTCATTTTTTGAAGGGACGAGTCATCAAATTTGTAATCTTTTAAATTTATTTCAAAAATATTTTTATCTGCATAAATTTTACTTTCTCCAGTTTCTGCTAAAATTACAAACTCATGAGAAAGATCGCCTCCTATTGGTCCAGTTTCAGCTGACATTGGAATAGCTTTTAAGCCTAATCTTTTAAATGTTTTTAAATAAGCATAAAACATTTTGTTGTAAGATTTTTTTGCTGCTTCGTCAGATAAATCAAAAGAGTATGCATCTTTCATATAAAATTCTTTACACCGCATTACGCCAAATCTAGGCCTAATTTCGTCCCTAAATTTCCATTGAATGTGGTAAAGAATTTGAGGAAGAGACTTATAAGACTTAATACTAGATCTAAATATATCTGTAATCAGCTCCTCATTAGTGGGCCCGTAGAGCATTTCTCTTCCTTGACGATCTTTAATTCTTAACATCTCTTCTCCATAATCGTCATACCTGCCACTTTCTTTCCAAATTTCTGAAGATTGAATAGTTGGCATTAACATTTCTTGAGCACCAATAGAATTTTGTTCTTCTCTAACGATTTTTTCAATTTTTTTCATTACTTTAAATCCTAATGGAAGCCAAGAGTATATTCCTGCCGAAGATTGCTTTATCATTCCTGTTCTCAACATCAGCTGATGAGATTTTATTTTTGCCTCTGCAGGCAGATTTTTTGTAATAGGTATAAATAACTTTGAAAGATACATTATTGTAAAAATTCTCTTAAATTTAACAAATCAACTTTAACAAGATAATATATCACTAAAAAAATTATAGTAGTAATTATAGTAGTAATTAAAAATTTTTTTACTATTTTTGGATTTTTTGGTGCTCCGGGATCATTTCCCTCAATTTTTTCCTTAAAAGCTTCTTTGTTTGATTGAATTCCTATTGGTAATACTGAAAAAAAAATTATCCACCATATTAAAACAAAGACAATTATAGAACCTGTTATTCCCATTAGATCCTTGTAATATTAATATTTGTATAAGGTTTTTTTCCAGTTTTTTCTCTTACGATTCTCCTACAATTTTGCTTAATAGTTTCTATTAAATTTTGCTGTTGTTTTTTATTGTCTATAGAAAATGTTCTACAAATATTTAATATTTCATCCTCCATATCAAAAATGAACGTGTCATCTTCATTTTTTTCGGGAATACCTCGATAGGATATTATTGGTTTTTTTAATTTGCCATTGTTAGATACAATCAATGTAATTTCTAAATAACCATTAATTGAGAGATTTTTTCTATCTTTTATTGATTGTGAGTCAGTTTCAACATTAATACTTCCGTCTAAATATACTTTTCCAGATGGAGCCTTATCAATAATTTGTGGTTTGATTCCTGGCAAAATTTTTATCATATCACCATTTTCAATTAATAAAGTGTTTGGAATTTGCATTTCTTTTGCAAATGATACGTGCTCAGCCATATGTCTATGTTCTCCATGAACTGGGATAACGCATTTTGGTTTTACCCAATTATACATATCTTTAAGATCTTCTCGATTAGGATGTCCCGATACATGCACAAATGCATTTTCTTCACTTATCATTTCGATCTTATTTTTTACAATTAAGTTTTGTAAAAAATATAATTTTTTTTCATTTCCTGGTATAATTTTTGAGGAAAAAATTACACAATCTCCTTTTTCTAAATAAACATCCGGATGTATTCCGTTTATTATTCTATTCATAGCGCCCATTGGTTCTCCTTGACTTCCAGTAGCTAAATATAAAATCTTATTTTTTGAAACTTTTTTTGCATCTCTTGGCTCTAAAGGTTCAATCAAATCTTTTAGATAGCCACATTTCCTTGCTGCTTTGTATATTCGTTGCATAGATCGGCCCACAAGACAGATATTTCTTCCAGTTTTTTTTGCACAATAAAAAATGGATTCCATTCTTGCTACATTTGATGCAAAAGAAGTAACTAAAATTTTATTTGTTTTAAGCTCCATAATTCTTAACAGGCTATCTCTTACATCAGACTCTGAGCCAGCTCGACCTGGGCTAAAAATATTTGTAGAGTCACATATCATTGCTGAAACTCCATTTTTTCCAATTAATTTTAATTTATCTTCATCTATTTGACTTCCAATCAATGGATTGGGGTCTATTTTCCAATCACCAGTATGCAGAACAGTGCCCAGAGGGGTCTTAATGCTTAAACCATTTGGTTCTAAAATTGAGTGAGTTAAAGTGACAAAGTCTATTTCGAAATCACCTAACTTTATTTTGCTATTCAAAGGAACTATTTCCAAATAAGTTGAAATATCAATTTTCTTTTCTTTAAATTTTTCATAAATAAGTGCAGCTGTAAAAGGAGTTGCATACATTTTACATTTTAAATTTGGCCATATATGCGCAACGGCTCCAATGTGATCCTCGTGTGCATGAGTTAAAACTATTCCAAGAAGATCATCTTTCTTATCAATAATAAATCCTGCATCTGGCATAATCAAATCTACTCCAGGTACTGACTCATCTGCAAAAGAAACTCCCATATCTACGATTATCCATTTTTGGTTATTTTCTTTTCCGTAAGCATATAGGTTCATGTTGCCACCTATTTCTCCTGACCCACCCAATGGACAAAAAATTAATTCTTCTTTACTCATAAAAATTTTTTATAAACCTTCGAAATTCCTTTAATTGTAATATTTTGATCTACAATAACTTTTTTTTTAATAATCTTTTTAAAAAAAATAGCATATCCACCTGTAAGAATTATTTTATAATTCATTTTCCATTTTGAAGTTATTTTATTAATTATATTATTTATTAAACCCTCATAACCCCAAATAAATCCTGCATTTAAAGCATCTTTGGTATTTTTTCCATAACTCTTTTGTTTATTTTTAATATTAAACATTGGAAGTAACGCAGTTGCTTGACTTAGATTTTTTATTGACAATTTTACACCAGGTGCAATTACACCGCCCTCGTAAATTTCATTTTTTACTATATCAAAAGTAGTAGCTGTTCCAAAATCGATAATCAAACAATTCTTAAATTTTTTACCCTCTATTGAATTAACAATCCTATCAGAGCCTAGTTGGTTTAAATTTTTAATATTTATTCTAATCATTTTCTTAAAATCAAATTGTTTTATTTCAAAGAATTTAAATTTTTTATCTTTGTAAATATGTTTAATCTTTTTAAATGCTTGTGGAACTACACTTGAAAATAAAATTTCACTTTTTATTTTTTTTTTAAATATTTTAGTTAATTTTTTTTTTACATAACCTTTAATAAAGATTTTTTTTGTGTCTAAAAAAATTGATTTTGTAATTTTTGATTTTTTATTTAAAACGCAAACCCTAGTTGAGGTATTACCTATGTCTCCTAGTATATAATACATTTAATTTGTATATCGTTTTTTTAATTTATAGAATGACATTTTTTTAATTAGATTGAGGAATTTTTCATATTCGAGTGTAATAATTTTTAAAAGTTTTTGGTTACTTATTTTCATATTAGTTATATTTTTTAAACAAGTTGATTGAAAGCTTTTGTTTTGTGGTGCTATATTAGTATTTAAACCAATGCCTACGATTAAGTAACTAAATTTTTTGAATTTTATTATCTCTTGCAAGATGCCACAAAATTTTTTTTTTTCGTATAGTAAGTCATTTGGCCATTTTATCTCAATTTCTTTAGAAAATTTCTTTGAAATTAGATTTTTTATTAAAAGAGCATTAAGCAATGCAAATTGTCTGGCGTTAGCTTTTTTTCTATCTAATTTGAAAAAAATCGTAATGAATAAGTTTCCTTTATTGGAAATCCATTTCTTTCCCATTCTACCCCTTCCACCAGTTTGCTTTTCGGTTGTAATTAGAGTTGGTTCATAAGAGTCTCTTTGTATTAGTTTTACAGCAATATCATTCGTGCTTTTAACAGTTTTGAATTTTTTAAGCCTTATTTTCATTAATTTATAAATAATGAGGAAACGAAATTATTAAATATAGACGGATATAAAAAAAATGTTACTAAAATTGTACAACTAGCAAAAATTGAAATTTGAGCTGTTTTATTTTTTGACGATTCAAAAGTTATAGCACCTTCGTCAAAATAGATTGTTTTAATTATCTTAAGATAATAAAATGCTGACATAACTGTTGTTAGTAATCCAATTATTGCCAAAGTATACATTTGCTTTTCTATTACAGCCACAAATACATAAAACTTTGCAAAAAAACCACCTAGAGGTGGTACTCCGGCTAGTGAAAATAAGATTATAAGTAATGAAACAGCTAAAATCGGATGTCTTTTTGAAATTCCAGAGAGATCAGAAATATTTTCTTTGTATTTTCCATCTTTTTTTAAAAGATAAAGACAGGAAAAAGCTCCAATATTCATAATTACATAAATTGAAATATACACTATTGAGCTTTGATATCCTGAAATAGCACCTGTTGCGACTCCAGCTAATGCATAACCAATATGACCAATTGAACTATAAGCTAAAAGTCTTTTAAAATTAGTTTGAACCATTGCAGCAACAGCTCCAAGAATCATAGAAGCAATTGAAATAAAAATTATTATACTTTGCCACTCAAGTAAAATATTTGAAAAGGGTATATGCATAAATTTTACTAATAAAGCTAATCCTGCAACTTTTGGCACTACTGCAAAGTAACTGGTGACAGACGTAGGCGCTCCCTCATAAACGTCTGGTGTCCACATATGAAAAGGTACTGCAGAAACTTTAAACGCAAGTCCAACCAAAATGAAAACCATTGCGAAAACTGCTCCTTTATTGTCCTCTTTAAGTTGATCAGCAATTAAGTCAAAATTTGTTGATCCTGTAAATCCATATAATAGCGAACAACCGTATAATAATAGTCCAGAAGATAAAGCGCTTAGGACAAAATATTTTATACCAGACTCAGTAGATCTTAGGTTATCTCTGTCAATTGATGCTAAAATATAAAGGGATAATGATTGGAGTTCTAATCCTAGATAAAAAAGTATTAAATCATTTGCGCTAACCATAAAAAATATACCAAGAATTGATAATAAAATTATGATTGGGTACTCAAATTTGTCTAATTTATTATCAATGATAAAATTTTTTGAGGAATTAAGCACAATTAAAGAAGACACAAGTATCAAAATTTTAAAATAATTTGAAAAAGCATCTCTAGTAAAACTATCTAAAAAAATTTTTTCCTCAATATTTGAATTGTTCAAAATTATTGCTATCGTGATAATTATAATTAAGGATGTTAGATTAAATATTATATTGAAACTCTTTTTTATAAAAACTCCTATCATTAAAATTGTAAAAATTGAAAGAGACATAAAAATCTCAGGAAACATTATATTTAAATTACTTATCATATTTAGTTTGAGTTTAATGCTATTTGGTAGTTATCAATTAAGCTGTTAACTGAAACATTAAAAGTCTCCATTAAAGGTACTGGGTAAAAACCAAAAAAGATTACAAAGAAAGCTAAAGTCACTAACATAAAGATTTCTGATTTATTAATATCTTTTAAATTTTTAATTTCAGAATTATTTGTTGCTCCAAAAATCACTCTTTTAGTAAGCCATAACATATAAGCGGCTCCTAAAACTACTCCAAATGTTGCTAGCATTGCAGCCAAATAACTTTTTTGAAAAGCTCCTGTTAGGACAAGAAACTCGCCTAAAAATCCCGATGTTCCTGGAAGACCAAGTGCTGCTAAAGCGAAAACTAAAAATAAAAAAGAATATTTAGGTAAGTAATTTACTAACCCACCATAAGTGCTTATCATTCTAGAATTAAGTCGGTCATATACTACTCCAACGCATAAAAATAAAGCTGCAGAGATAAGTCCATGGCTTATCATTTGGTAGATGCTTCCTTCTATTCCTTGTTTAGTAAGTGTAAAAATTCCCAATGTGACATAACCCATATGAGCAACGGATGAATAAGCAATTAATTTTTTCATATCATCTTGCATTAATGCAACTAATGAGGTGTAAATTATAGCAATAATACTTAAGGTGTAAATTAGTGGTGTAAAAAACTCTGATGCTAACGGAAACATTGGAATTGAAAATCGTAAAAAACCATAACCAGCCATTTTTAATAAAATAGCTGCAAGTATAACTGAACCAGCTGTTGGTGCCTCCACATGTGCGTCAGGTAACCATGTATGAACAGGCCACATTGGCATTTTAACCGCAAAAGAACTTAGGAAAGCCAACCATAACAAGTTTTGATACTCTTTTGGAATTTTAATTTCATAAATCTGTGTTATATCAGTTGTTCCTGTCAACGAATAAATAGCAATTATAGCTACCAACATTAAAACAGACCCTAAAAGAGTAAATAAAAAGAATTTAAAAGCTGAATAGACTCTTTTTGGACCTCCCCACACACCTATTATAAGAAACATTGGAATCAAACCGGCCTCAAAAAATAAATAGAAAATTACTAGATCTAAAGAGCAAAATACGCCAATCATAAAAGTTTCTAATATTAAAATAGCAATTAAGAATTCTTTAACTCTTGATTTAACACTATTAATACAAGAAATTATACAAATTGGAGTGATGAAAGTAGTCAGTACAATGAACAATATTGAAATTCCATCAACACCTAATTTAAATTTAATAAAATTATTTATCCAGGATTTATCCTCCACGAACTGAAATTCGGACGTATTAATATCTAATGAGTACCATAAAAATATTGAGACAATAAAAGTAGCTATACTACCAAACAAAGAAATATAAATTGCACTGAAATTGTTTGCCTTATCTTTAAATAAAAAAATGAATATAGAGCTTATTAATGGTAAAAAAATTAACGTTGATAATATTGGAAAATTCATTCTATTTTAAAATTAGATAAGTTAAAAGTATAGATAAACCTAAAAGCATAACGAACGCATAATCATAAATAAATCCGGTTTGAAGTTTACCAGTTTTATTTGAAATTATTTTTACTAATTTTGAAATACCATCAGGGCCAAATTTATCGATAATACCTATATCGCCTCTTTTCCAGAAAAAAGAACCAATTTTTTTTGCAGATTTTACAAAAATTTTTTCGTACAATTCGTCTAAATACCATTTGTTTAAAAGAAAATTATATAATGGGGTATTAGTATTTTTAAAATTCTCAACCACTTCCGTATTTTTTATAAATAAATAAAATGAAACAGGTATCGTTATTATTACCAAAATTGGAGTAGTTAATAGAAACCAAAGAGGTATAGCCTCATGCTTAATCTCATTCATAAAAAAGATTGATGACTGCCAAAAATTATTGCTGTGATGTCCTATAAAAGTATCCTTAAAAAAATATCCTGAAAATATCGCTCCGATAGATAAAAATATAAGCGGAATTAACATTATTGACGGAGACTCATGCGTATCATTTATAGCTATTTTTTTATTATTATATGGTCCGTGAAATGTTTTAAAAAATAATCTCCATGAGTAAACTGAAGTCAAAAAAGCAGTAAGAACTCCAATAGTAGCTGCATAATTTCCTAAATATGAACCTTTAAGAAACGCAAATTCAATAATAGCGTCTTTTGAATAAAAACCAGAAAGGAGTGGAAATCCTGTTAGAGCTAAAGTTCCAATTAACATAAAGATATATGTGTATGGAAGTTTTTTTCTTACTCCACCCATGTTTCTAATGTCTTGCTCGTCGTTAAATGCATGGATAACTGAACCAGCGCCTAAGAATAATAATGCCTTAAAGAAAGCATGAGTAAATAAATGAAACATTGCTACATGATAAGCTCCGATGCCTGTAGCAAAGAACATATAACCCAACTGACTACAAGTTGAATATGCAACTATCTTTTTAATATCATTTTGTACTAATGCAACTGATGCAGCAAATACTGCTGTTATCATCCCAATTATTGTGACTAAATTTAAAGCAACTTGTGAATACTCGAACATAGGGGAACATCTTACAACGAGAAAGACTCCTGCTGTGACCATGGTCGCAGCGTGAATTAACGCAGAAACTGGTGTGGGGCCTTCCATTGCATCTGGCAACCATGTGTGAAGTAAAAATTGTGCAGATTTACCCATAGCACCAATAAATAAAAAAATACAAATTAGAGTAATTAAATTTAGTTCAAATCCAAAAAAAACTAGTTTTTTTTCTGCATATTGAGTCGTGGCTTGAAAAGTTTCATCAAAGTTAATTGTACCAAAAAAGAAAAATATTAAAAATATTGCGATCGCAAGACCAAAATCTCCAACTCTATTAACGATAAAAGCTTTTATTGCTGCATTATTTGCTGACTCCTTCTTATACCAAAAACCAATTAATAAGTACGAACATAAGCCAACTCCCTCCCATCCAAAAAATAGTTGTAGAAAATTATCTGAAACAACTAAGGCCAACATAGAAAAAGTGAAGAGAGATAAATAAGACATGAATCTCGGTTTGTGGGGGTCATGATTCATATACCCAATAGAATAAATATGGACTAAAGCTGAGACAAAAGTAACCACTACAAGCATTACGGCACTTAATGGGTCTATCTTAATAGACCAATTGGCTGTAAAATCTCCAGAAGTAATCCACTCAAGAATTTTATAATTACCATAAACATCGTTTTGCATTCCATTCCAGAAAACAAAAATTGAGAGAATTGCTGAAATACTTACAAATAAACTAGTTGTTATTTCAGAAAAATATTTTGTTACTGATCTGCCCAAATAACCAATTAGTGATCCAATCAAAGGTAAAAATAATATCGCGTATTCCATTTAGCCCTTCATACCGTGGATATCTTCCACTCTAATTGAGCCCCTGTTTCTGTAGTAAACAACAATTATTGCAAGACCAATAGCTGCCTCGGCTGCAGCAACTGTTAGTATCAGCATTGTAAATATTTGGCCAACAATATCACCAGAAAATATTGAAAACGATATTAAATTTATATTTACTGCTAATAATATTAATTCAATTGACATTAATATTACAATGACGTTTTTTCTATTTAAGAAAATACCAATTACTCCTAAGAAAAAAATGATAGCACCTAAGGATAAATAATGACCTAAACCTATTTCAATCATCAATCTTTACTCCCTGATTGGATTTTACATCTTTAAGCTCAACAGCTGTTAAAGGGTTTCTAGTAATTTGGTTTAAATAACTCTGTTTTTTTACTCCAATCCTCTCTCTAAATGTAAGAAGAATAGCTCCGATCATTGCTAAAAGAAGGACTATACCCGCTAATTGAAAATATAGTACATAATCAGTATACATAACCAAACCCAATTGGTGTGTATTTGAAATATCAGATATTATTAAAGAACTGCTAGACATCACATTTTCTTTATATTTCCATCCACCTACAACAACTAGCAGTTCTAATAAAATCAAAACACTTACAATTAATCCAGTAGGTATGTGTGTTGATTTTTTGCCGATAAACCAAGACTGTTTTTGTTCTGCAACGTTAAGCATCATTACAACAAATAAAAATAAGACTGCGACAGCTCCTACATAAACAATTAAAAGGATCATCCCTAAAAACTCCGCTCCAACCATAATGAATAAGCAGCCAACAGAAATAAAATCTAAAATTAAGAAGAATACTGAATTAATAGTACTTCTAGATGTAATTACCATCAAAGAGGAAAAAATTGCTATGACGGAAAAAAAATAAAAAAAAATTGAGTGAACAATCATCTATCTATAAGGTTTATCAAGTTTGATATTTTTTGCTAAAACTGACTCCCATCTATCACCGTTATCCAAAAGTTTATCTTTATTATAGTAAAGTTCCTCTCTAGTCTCAGTAGCGAATTCAAAATTCGGACCTTGGACTATAGCATCAACTGGACAAGATTCTTGACATAAACCGCAGTATATACATTTCAACATATCAATGTCGTATTTTGTAGTTTTTCTACTACCGTCTGATCTTTCTGTTGACTCAATTGTAATTGCTTGTGCAGGACAAACTGCTTCGCATAATTTACAAGCTATACACCTTTCTTCACCATTGGGGTATCTTCTCAAAGCATGTTCCCCTCTCATTCTGGGGCTGATTGGACCTTTTTCAAATGGGTAATTGATAGTCTTCGAAGTTCTAAATAACTCTTTTATTGCCATGTATAATCCAGAAATAAATTCTGTTAGAAAAATTGTTTTTAATATTCTAGTCAGGCTCATTAAAAATTTCCTTTAGGTAATTTATCAAAATAAAATAAGAAGCTAGCTGTTAAAACAAGATATATTAATGAGAAGGGTAAGAATATTTTCCATCCCAATCTCATAAGCTGGTCATATCTATATCGAGGGACAATTGCTTTTATAAGAGCGAACAATAAAAATAAAAATAAAATTTTTATAATCATCCATAAAGGAGCAGGAATTATATTTAAAGGATAAATATCCAATATTGGTAGCCAGCCACCAAGAAAAAGTATTGAGACCATCGCACACATCAAGAGAATGTTCGCGTATTCGCCAAGCCAAAACATTGCGTACATCATTCCTGAGTACTCTGTCTGATAACCTGCAACTAATTCTGCCTCTGCTTCTGGTAAGTCAAAAGGCGGTCTATTAGTTTCTGCTAAAGCAGATATAAAGAAAATTACAAACATTGGGAATAAAGGTATTACGTACCACATCTCTTTTTGTGCTAAAACAATGTCTTTTAGATTTAAAGAGCCAACACACAACAGAACATTAATTATGATTATTCCAATTGACACTTCATACGAAACCATTTGAGCTGCTGATCGTATAGCTCCTAAAAAGGGGTATTTCGAATTAGAAGCCCATCCACCCATTATGATCCCATAAACACCTAATGAAGAAACTGCAAAAAGATATAAAACACCAACATTAATGTCTGACAGTACTAAATTCTCACTCATTGGAATAACTGCCCAAGCGACTAAAGCTAAAGTCATAGTCACAATTGGTGCTAGAATAAATACTACTTTGTTAGCACTAGCTGGAATAATAACTTCTTTAAAAATATATTTTAAAGCATCAGCTAAAGTCTGAAAAAGACCAAAAGGACCCACAACGTTTGGGCCCCTTCTTTTTTGCACTAGTCCCCACACTCTTCTATCTAGCCAAACTATCATGGCCACAGAAACAAGAATTGGTACAAGCAAAAAGATAATTTTATAAACTTCTTGACCTAAAATTTGAAGGTATTCAATCATAAATTATCTGTGCCTGTTTTTTTTGAATTCTGCTTAAGTTGACGACATTCACTCATAGTCTTTGACGCTCTAGAGATAGAATTCGTATAATAATAATCTAATTCTTTAATATTTACGTCTTCGCTAATAAACTCTCTCGAAGTATCTTCAATTTCTATATCTTTAAAACTAGGTAAATTATTTATTTTCGTAAAATTTTGAATTAAATTTAAAACTTCTTTTCTCAATAATTCAAAATTAAATAGATTTTCTCTTTTTTCTAATTTTTTCAAAATTAAATTAAATATTCTCCAATCCTCTAATGCTTCTCCAATCGGATAAGAAGCTTTTTTACTCTCTTGGACTCTGCCTTCCAAATTTTCGTAAAGCCCATTTTGTTCTGTAAACGCAGCACTAGGTAAAACGATATCGGCTATTTCAGCCCCTCTGTCCCCATGACTCCCTTGATACACAATAAATTCATTGTTTTTTTTGATCTCCAAATTATCTGACCCTAATAAATATAATAGTTTAAATTGATTTTTATCTAATTTTTCAAAAAAAGAATTTTTTTCTTCGTTTTCTTTTGATAAAATTTTCAGATCTATTAAACCTACTGTTGATGCATTTTGCGGCAAAAAGTTAAATGCATTCCAATTTTTATTTAAAAGATTATTCTTTTTTAAAAATTTTTTAAATTCTTCAACAATGTATTTACCGCTTTTTAATTCTAATGCGGACTCACCTATAATTACTATTGGTTTTTTTGCAGAAGATAATTTTTTAGAAAATTCAACTTCATTTTTGAGAATTTTACGTATATCATCAGTTTTTTTCCCTATTATTTTGTACTCGTAAGTTAGATCTCCTGGATCTCCCACTGAAAAAATTGGTATTTTTTTTTGAGCAAATGCTTTTCTTATTCTTGCATTTAACATAGTTGCCTCGTGTCTTGGATTTGTTCCAATAAGAAGTATCAAATCGGATTCCTCTATACCTTTTATTGAAGAATTAAATATATAGTTGCTTTTATTAGAAGAATTTATATAAAAATATCTCTCTCTAAATTCTAGATTACTACTTTTTAAAAAAGCGAAAAATTTTTTAAAACTTAGCGCGTTTTCCAAATTGACCATATCACCTATGTGACCAGCTATTTCATTTGAATTTAACGATTTAATCTTTTCTACTAAAAGTGTAATAGCCTCGTCCCAAGTTGATTTTTGTAATTTGTTATCCTTTTTAATATAGGGAACATCCAATCTTTGTTTTAATAAACCATCACAGGAATATCTAGTTTTGTCTGAAATCCATTCCTCATTAATATCATTATTGAGTCTTGGCAATATTCTTTTAACTTCCCAATTATATGTATCAACTCTTATGTTTGACCCCACGGCATCCATTACATCAATACTCTCAGTTTTTTTTAATTCCCACGGTCGTGCTTCAAAAGCATAAGGTTTAGAGGTAAGAGCTCCTACAGGGCATAAGTCAATTACATTAGCTGATAGTTCAGACTCCATAGCTTTCTCCAAATAAGTCGTGATCTCCATATTTTCTCCTCTACCAATTGCTCCTATCTCTTGGATACCTGCTATCTCAGTTGCAAATCTTACACACCTAGTACAATGAATACATCTAGTCATTTGTGTTTTAATCAATGGACCCATGTACTTTTCTTTTACTTGTCTTTTGTTTTCTATAAACCTAGACTTATCTACTCCATAATACATAGATTGATCTTGCAAATCACATTCTCCTCCTTGATCGCATACTGGGCAATCTAAAGGATGATTAGCCAATAAAAATTCCATCACACCTTTTCTGGCTTTTTCCACAAACGCTGTATTTGTTTTTATGTTCATTCCTTCAGCTGCAGGCATTGCACATGATGCTATAGGCTTCGCAGATTTTTCTAGTTCGACTAGGCACATTCTGCAATTTCCAGCAATAGATAGTTTCTCATGATAACAAAATCTAGGTATTTCAACGTCAGCAATTTCACAAGCTTGTAGCACAGTCATGCCTTTTTCAAATTCAATTTCCTTTCCATTAATAGTTATTTTAGGCATTTTTATTCTCCAATAGATGTTGATCTACCAAATAAGGATTATTTGTTCTTTTTTTGATGAGTGGTTCTTCTCTGCAACGGCTTTCAATTTCTTCTCTAAAATGTCTTAATAAACCTTGCACAGGCCAGGCAGATCCCTCACCAAAAGCACAAATTGTATGGCCCTCTATTTGCTTAGTAACATCAGACAGCAGATCTATATCGCTAAAAGTAGCTTTTCTTTTTTCCACTCTATCAAGTATTCTCCACATCCATCCTGCTCCCTCTCTGCAAGGTGTACATTGACCACAACTCTCGTGCTTATAAAATCTCGCTATCCTAGCCATACACGATACTATGTCTTGATCTTTATTTATAACAACTACACCGGCAGTCCCTAATCCGCTTTTATTTTCTATTAAAGAATCAAAATCCATAGTGATCGTATCGCAGATTTTTTTTGGTAATAATGGCATTGATGAACCACCAGGAATGACTGCTTGTAAATTATCCCAGCCTCCAATTACGCCTCCGGCATGTTTTTCAATTAATTCTTTAAGGGATATACCCATCTCCTCTTCAACATTGCAAGGTGAGTTTACATTTCCTGAAATACAAAAAATTTTTGTTCCAGTATTTTTTGGTTTGCCAATCGATGCAAACCATTTTCCACCCCTTCTAAGTATTGTGGGAACCACTGCAATCGTCTCTACGTTATTTACTATTGTAGGACATCCATATAAACCTACTAAAGCAGGAAATGGAGGTTTAAGTCTAGGTTGGCCTTTGTTTCCCTCAATACTTTCTAATAAAGCTGTCTCTTCTCCGCATATATATGCTCCCGCACCATAGTGAATATGAATGTCAAAATCCCATCCTGATCCACAAGCATTTTTTCCTAAAAATTTTTTTTCATATGCTTGATCAATAGCTTTTTGAAGTCTTTCACCTTCATTGAAATATTCCCCTCTAATATAAATGTAGCAAGTATGTGCATTTACTGCATAACCAGCAATAAGGCTTCCCTCAATTAATTTTTGAGGTTCAAACCTTAATATATCTCTATCTTTACAAGTGCCTGGCTCTGACTCATCCGCATTAATAACTAAATAATGAGGTCTTGAACCAAGTTCCTTGGGCGCAAAAGACCATTTAAGACCTGTGGAAAAACCAGCTCCACCTCTTCCCCTAAGTTCAGAAGTTTTTACCTCATTAATTATCCAATCTCTACCTTTTGAAATAATATTTTTTGTATCTTTCCAATCATCTCTTTGGGTAGCTTTTTCAATTTCCCAACCAAATTCATTGTAAAGATTTTTAAAAATTTTATCTTCTTTTTTAAGCATGTTTTGCTCCGTTAATAGAATCCTTTTTTTCAGGAGATGTATTTGAACGACCTCTATAAGAGCCAGGTTTTAAGGGTTTATCTTTAATTAAAGAGTCCAAAATTTGTATTGTGCTTTTTTCATCTAAATCTTCATAATAATCATTGTTGATTTGTATCATTGGAGCACTTACGCAAGCACCTAAACATTCTACCTCCATCCATGAACAGTTTCCGTTTTTAGAAACTTCGTTTTCATTAGGAGAAATTTTTTCTTTACATAATTTTACGATTTTATCCGCTCCACGAATTAAACATGGTGTAGTAGTGCATACTTGAACAAAATGCTTACCCACGGGAGCTAAATTGTACATTGTATAAAAAGTTGCAACCTCATAGACTGAGATGTAAGGCATAGATAAAAAGTTAGCTATATATTTCATAGCTGCCAAAGGTATCCAATTATCATTTTGTCTTTGCGCTAAATAAAGGAATGGCATGACAGCACTCTTCTTATTTTTTTCTGGATATCTTTTTAAAATCAGTTCAGCTTTTTTTAAATTTTCACTTGAAAATTCAAAATATTTTGGTTGATTATCGTGAACTTTTTTCAAACTCATCTATCGACCTCTCCAAAGACGATATCAAGTGAACCAAGAACTGCTGGTACGTCTGCTAACATGTGGCCACGGATTAAATAGTCCATTGCTTGTAAGTGAGAAAAACCTGGAGCTCTAATTTTACATCTATATGGCTTATTACTTCCGTCGGAAATTAAATAGACCCCAAATTCGCCTTTGGGTGCTTCAACTGCGGTATAAACATTTCCTTTAGGGACTCTATAGCCTTCAGTAAATAATTTAAAATGATGAATTAATGCTTCCATGGATTGTTTAAGATCATCTCTATTTGGTGGTGAAATTTTATTGTCTATAGACTTAATCGGTCCTTTTGGAATTCTATCTATACACTGTAAAATAATTTTTACACTTTCTCTCATTTCCTCAATTCTACATAAATAGCGATCGTAACAATCACCATTTTTCCCAACTGGTATTTTGAAATCTAAATCTTTATAAATTTCATAAGGTTGAGATCTTCTTAA
The DNA here is from genome assembly GCA_902630915.1 of uncultured Pelagibacteraceae bacterium. The sequence continues at coordinate 24,108 of CACOWD010000008.1, forward strand.
ATCCCAGGGTACACCTGATCCTCGTAACATTACCCCGGAAAAACTGTGATCAAGAGCTTCTTGCTTTGTAACAATACCTATTTCAACATTTCTTTGTTTGAAAATACGATTGTCAGTTAACAAGCCTTCTAAATCATCGATAATTTTTGGAAAAGATTTACAAAACTTTTCAATATCCTCTATCAATTTTAAAGGAATATCTTGATGTACCCCGCCTGTTCTGAAGTAGTTAGCGTGTAATCTAGAACCTGAAGCTCTTTCATAGAAAGTCATTAATGTTTCTCTTTCCTCAAAACCCCATAAGGAAGGTGTTAATGCACCAACATCTAAAGCTTGGGTAGTAACATTTAGTATATGGCTAAGAATTCTTCCAATTTCGCAAAAAATAACTCTAATATACTTTGCTCTAATAGGTACCTCAATCTTAAGTAATTTTTCAGAAGCTAAAGCAAAAGCGTGCTCTTGATTCATTGGGGCAACGTAATCTAGTCTATCGAAGTATGGTAATGCTTGGGTGTAAGTTTTTTGTTCAATAAGTTTTTCTGTTCCTCTGTGAAGTAAACCAATATGAGGATCTGCCTTTTCAACAACTTCTCCATCTAATTCTAAAATAAGCCTCAGGACTCCATGCGCTGCTGGGTGCTGAGGTCCAAAGTTAAGATTTAATGATTTAGTTTTTTTTACCATCTTGTCCTACTTTTTTTAATTCTTTAACATATTTTGTGCCTTCCCAAGGACTTTCAAAATCAAAATTTCTATAATTTTGTTCAAGTTTTACAGGTTCATAAATTACTTTTTTTTCTTTCTCACTGTATCTAACTTCGTTGAATCCAGTTAAAGGAAAATCTTTTCTTAAAGGATGGCCTTTAAATCCGTAGTCAGTCAAAATTCTTCTAAGGTCAGGATGATTTTTAAACTTAATTCCATACATATCGAATACTTCTCTTTCCATCCAATTAGCTGAAGGAAAAATTTTTGTTATTGAATTAATAACTTCATTTGAATTAAATTTAAGGAATATCTTTATTCTTAAATTATTTTCGTGGGATAATAGAAGATAAACTAGTTGGAAACGTTTTTCTTCATTAGGATAATCTACGCCTACTAAATCAATTAATTGTCTAAATTTAAGTTTTTCGTTTGACTTAAGAAATTGTAAAACCTCAATTAAATCATTTTCGCTTATTTCAATGCTCAGTTCTTCATTAATAATCGAGGAGTTATGAATTTTACTTGATAATTCAGAACTAATTAATTTTTCAATTTTATTTAAATTTTCCAACATTTTATCTTTGTATATTTCCTTCTCTTCTAATTTTTTTTTGTAATTGCAATATTCCATATAAAAGTGCCTCTGCAGAAGGAGGACATCCAGGTATATAAATATCGACAGGCACAATTTTATCGCAACCTCTTACAACTGAGTAAGAGTAGTGATAATAACCCCCGCCATTTGCACAGCTACCCATAGAAACTACATATCTCGGTTCTGGCATTTGATCGTAAACTTTCCTAAGTGCTGGAGCCATTTTATTTGTTAAAGTTCCAGCAACTATCATCACATCTGATTGTCTTGGTGACGCTCTAGGTGCTGCTCCAAATCTTTCTAAGTCATATCTTGGCATAGATGTTTGCATCATTTCTACTGCACAACATGCGAGTCCAAAAGTCATCCAATGCAAAGACCCAGTTCTAGCCCAATTAACCAAATTTTCAGATGAAGTTGTTATAAAACCTTTTTCAGCAAAATTTTTTGCCAAGTCCTTAAATTCTTCGGGTATCTGTTTCTCTTTTTTTGAAAATGAGTCTGATATCACTCCCATTCTAAAGCTCCTTTTTTCCATTCATAAATAAATCCTATTGTTAAAATTGATAAAAATACCATCATTGACCAAAAACCAAGAGCTCCTATACTTCCTAATGAAATAGCCCATGGAAAAAGAAAGGCAATTTCGAGATCAAATATTATGAAAAGTATTGCTACCAAATAAAATCTTACATCAAACTCCATTCTTGAGTCATCAAATGCTTCAAAACCACATTCATAGGCAGAAAGTTTTTCTGGGTCAGGGTTAGAGGGAGATGCTAAAAAGTTGGCAACAATAAACCCAATGCTTAAAAATAAAGCAATAAAGAGAAAAATTATTATTGAAAAATAGTCTGTTAAAAAATTATAAATCATTCTTTTTATTAATATCTACCTTAATACCGTAGTTTAAGGATTCTTATATTAATCTAAGTTCTTTATAGCATTTATTAACTAAGAGTACAGGACAGATGGAAGCATTTTTATTGACCTATAAATGTTGATTTATAACTTTTTACATGAAAATGATTATCAACTGGTGGCGGGAGTGACGGGACTCGAACCCGCGACCTCCTGCGTGACAGGCAGGCGCTCTAACCAAGCTGAGCTACACCCCCTTATTTAATGGTGGGCGGTAAAGGACTCGAACCTATGACCCTCTCGGTGTAAACGAGATGCTCTACCAACTGAGCTAACCGCCCTTATTAAATAAAATCGAGATATACAATAAAAACTTTATAAAGTAAAAAAGTATTTAATTTGTAGTGTAAATTATATAAATAACAGTATTATTAATTGATTATGATTTTAACCTGTAATTCGTGTAACAAAAAATTTGTGGTACCAGATAGCGCTATTACTTCATCTGGCAGAATGGTTCAATGTGGTTCATGTGGTAATAAGTGGAAACAATTTCCATCAATAGTGAGCAAAAAAACCGTTTCTTTAGTCAAAACTCAACCTAAACCAATTAAAACGCAAAAAACTAAAAAAATTAAAAAA
>CACOWD010000009.1 GCA_902630915.1 uncultured Pelagibacteraceae bacterium
AAAATGATATTTGAGTAAGCTCTCTTGAGGTAATTTCAAAAGGCTTTTTATCCCTACTTGTTTGGTAATTTGTAGAATAAAATTCATTTATTTCTGAAATTTTAGGTATAGGGGATATAAAATAGAATAAATTTTCATAATTTTTTACAGATGTTGGTTTGAATTTTTTGTACCATTTTTCAGCTTCTATCGTTGATTTAATACTATAAATAAGTTGGTTTAATGTGTTGCTCTTAGGAAAGAAAAATTTAACAAACGACACAGCTAAAAGTTTTATGTACAATTTCATATAATAGTTTTTAAAGAACCTAAATTAATTTATTTTTTTGTAAACAATTTTATCAAGATCTTAAAGGGGCGTTCTGTTGCCAGGTGCCCCAAACCCCGTAACTTAATTAACTAAGTTAATTAAGCTGCAAGTGCAAATTTTTGATTTGCATTTATAAGTTAGCCCGTTACGTCGGAACCATCTCGTACGAAAGAACAGCCTTTAGACACCCGTCGATCCTAATTCACCCCCGTAAGTTGTAAATGGTGGAGGTGGTGGGTACTGCCCCCACGTCCGTGATGTTTATTACGAAATTCGTTTATCGTCATAGTTGGAAAACCAACACTAATAATATAAAACTCTTTTGATTAGATTCAATAATTAATTCAAATATGAAACTTACAACAGAACAAAAACAAGAAATTGCAGAACAACAAGCACAAAAAAACACTACTAAAAGAGTAACCTCTCCAGAATTGGAAAAAATTTTATACGAGGCCCTTCCAGTTTTAGATCATGGATTTGTCAGAGTGGTAGATTACATGGGAGACGATAGTTCTATAGTTCAATCAGCAAGAGTCTCATATGGAAAAGGAACAAAAAAAGTTTCGACTGATGAAGGTCTTATAAAATATTTAATGAGACATTGGCACTCAACGCCTTTCGAAATGTGTGAAATAAAATATCATGTTAAATTGCCTATTTTTATTGCAAGACAGTGGATAAGACATAGAACGGCAAACGTTAATGAATACTCTGCCAGATATTCTATATTAGATAAGGAGTTCTATATTCCTGCAAAAGATCAACTTTCTGCACAATCAACCTCTAATCGTCAAGGCAGAGGTGATTTAATAACTGGTGAGCAAGCAGATGAAGTTCTTAAAATTTTAAAAGAAGATGCTACAAGAACATATAATAATTATGAAAAGATGCTTAATGAAAGATATGATGGAACAACTATAGATGAAAGTAAGGCTGGTTTAGCTAGAGAACTTGCTAGGATGAATTTAACTTTAAACTCATATACGCAATGGTATTGGAAGACAGATTTATTAAATCTTTTGAACTTTTTATTCTTAAGGTCAGATAGTCACGCACAATATGAAATAAGAGTTTACGCTAATGCAATGCTTGATACTGTAAAAAAGTGGGTTCCGATTACACACTCGGCATTTTTAGATTATAGAGTAGGAGCTGTGCACGTATCTGCAAAAGGAAAAAAAGTTATTCAACTTATGGCAAAAGGTGAAAAAGTATCTCATGAAAGTTCAGGACTTTCAAAAAGAGAGTGGAATGAATTGATGACATCTTTTGGTTTTACAGAAAAGACTGTTTAATTTTTTTGGCTATACCTATAAATATCTTAGAAATTTTGTGATCTGGTTTTGAATAAGTCAAAGGTTCTCCACCATCAGCTGAAATTCTTAATTCTTCATTTAGCGGTAAGTAACCTAAAAATTCTTTGTTAAATTCTTCAGCAGTTTTCTCAACACCACCTTCTCCAAAAATTTTATATTTTTTTCCGTCATCACCTTCAAAAAAACTCATGTTATCTATAAGCCCAAAAATTTTTACACCAGTCTTTTCAAACATTTGAACTCCTCTTTTTACATCTAATAAAGCAAGATCTTGAGGTGTAGAAACTATTATTGCTCCATCTATTTTTACCTCTTGAACAAAAGTTAATTGAGTATCACCTGTACCGGGCGGCATATCTATTATTATTACATCTCTATTTTCCCATACAACTTTTTGTGTCATAGTTTTAATCGCACTTATAACCATCGGACCTCTCCACATCATCGGAGTTTGTTCATCAATTAATAAGCCCATCGACATACATTGAGCTCCAAATTTTTCTAAAGGTATTATTGTTTTATTATCTTTGCTCTTAGGTTTTTCATTTAAATTCAAAAGTTTAGGCAAAGATGGTCCATAAACATCTGCATCAAGTATTCCAATTTTTAATCCTAAGTTTTGTAAGGCAAAAGCAAGATTTACTGCTACTGTGGATTTACCAACCCCACCTTTAGCGCTCGAAACCATTATAGTATACTTTGTTCCTTTAATTGCTGACTTTATAAATTGTTTCGGAGGAGGTTTTTTGCTCATGTTTCAATTTTATTAAATGTTTTAGACATTATAGCGCTCCTTCTTAACTTGTTTTTAGGATAAAAGTCACTATATAAAGTGTCATGAGTTTTAAAGATAAGATTTTAAACAACCAATCACCTTGGGGAGCACCTCCAAGCGGGGGTGGAGGAAGAGGATCGCCTGGCGGAAATGGATCAGGATCTAGACAAGACCCACCTAGTCTAGACGATATTATAAAAAATTTTCAAAAAACTATTAACAAGTTTTCTGGTGGAAAATCAGGAGGCTCTAAACCAATAATAATAGGTTTAATTATTGTAGTACTACTTTATGTAGCAAGTGGTCTTTACAGAGTTTTACCTGATGAACAAGGAGTAGTCTTAAGATTTGGTAAATACGTAAACACTACTCAACCAGGATTACATTATCATTTCCCAACACCTTTTGAGAGAGTTTTAACTCCTAAAGTAACTAAAGTTAACAGAGTAGATGTCGGTTTTAGACCTGCAAGTGATAGTGGAAGATCATCTGGAGTTGGAAATGTACCAGAAGAAAGTTTAATGTTAACTGGCGATGAAAATATTGTAGATATTAATTATTCAGTTTTTTGGGTGATAAAAGATGCTCAAAAGTTTTTATTTAACATTCAAAGTCCAGTTGAAACAGTTAAGGCAGCATCAGAAACTGCAATGAGAGAGGTGATTGCAAAAAATAAGATTCAAAATATTTTGACTGAGGGAAGATCTAAAATTGAGATTGAAGTTCAAGAAATAGCACAATTAATTTTAGATGAATATGGTTCAGGTATACAGTTAACTCAAGTACAAACACAACAAGCGGACCCACCTGAGCAAGTTATCGATGCATTTAGAGATGTACAAGCTGCTAGAGCAGATAGAGAAAGATCAAAGAACGAAGCTGAAGCGTATGCTAACGATGTTATACCAAGAGCTCGAGGTGAGGCTGAGCAAGTTTTACAACAAGCAGAAGCATATAAGAAAGAAGTTGTTGCAAAAGCAGAAGGAGAGGCAAGCAGATTTTTAGCCATTTACAATGAATATAAAGTTGCAAAACAAGTTACTCAAGAGCGAATGTATTTAGAAACAATGGAAAAAGTTTTAGCAGATATCGATAAAGTAATTATAGATAAAGAGTCTGGTTCAGGAGTTGTACCTTATCTACCATTACCTGAATTAAAAAAAGGGAGCAATAACTAATGAGAGGCGTTAAATTTATAGTTCCGTCATTAATCTTAATTGGTGTGGTAATATTCCAATCTTTGTTTATTGTGCAAGAAATTAGCCAAGCAATTGTCCTTCAGTTTGGTGATCCTAAAAAAATTGTTACTAAAGCTGGTTTAAATTTTAAACTACCTTTCATTCAAAACGTAGTCTATTTAGATAAAAGAATTTTAAATCTTGATAATGACCCAGAAGAAGTTATTGCTGCTGATCAAAAAAGATTAATTGTTGACGCCTTTGCAAGGTTTAAAATTGTAGATCCTTTAAAGTTTTATATTTCAGTTGGAAATGAAAGAGTTGCAAGATCTAGATTATCTACAATCATAAATTCTAGAATCAGAGGTGTATTGGGTACACAAGAATTGGCTACATTATTATCTACAGATAGAGCAAGACAAATGCAGATAATCCAATCACAAGTGAATGAGGAAGCAAAGAATTTTGGAATTAATATAGTTGATGTTCGAATTAAGAGGGCAGATTTACCTCCAGCAAACAGTGAAGCAATTTATAAAAGAATGCAAACAGAAAGAGAGAGAGAAGCAAAGGAATTTAGAGCACAAGGTGCTGAAATCGCTCAAAAAATTAGATCGACAGCAGATAAAGATGTAACTGTAATCTTAGCGCAAGCGAATAAGAAATCTGAAATTATGAAAGGTGAGGGTGACGGCCAAAGAAACAAAATTTTTGCTGATGCCTTTGGAAGAGATCCGCAGTTTTTTGCTTTTTATAGAGCGATGCAAGCATACGAAAAAGCTCTAATTGGAGGAGAGACATCACTCGTTTTATCTCCTGACAGCGAATTTTTTAAGTTTTTTGGTAAGTCTGTGAAGCCTGCTTTAAAAAGGTAAGCATTTAGAATATTTGTGAATGAGCTCATTATCGCAATTGGACTAGTTTTTTTTGTGGAAGGTCTGTTTTTAGCCATTTTCCCGTCAAGAATTAAAAGCATATTAGAATTAATTAAAAATACACCCGAGAATAAACTTAGGTTAATAGGAATAGTTTTTTTGATTATCGGTTTTTTAATAATTTGGTATATAAAAAGTTAAATGAAATTAGTAAATAAAATATTAATATTTTTGGTTATTTTTAGCTGTACTTTTGCTAATTCAAAACCAGTTCCTGAGTCTTTTGCAGATTTAGCAGACAAACTAATGCCATCAGTAGTCAATATTTCTACAACACAAACAATAAAAACAACAACAAATCAATTTCCCTTTCAATTTCCTCCAGGATCACCTTTTGGAGAAATGTTTAAAGATTTTGAGAGACCTACAGAAAGAAAAGCTTCTTCTTTAGGCTCTGGTTTTATTATTAAATCAAACGGGACAGTGGTAACTAATAATCACGTCATTGCTGGTGCTGATGATATTTTAGTGCGAGTAGGAGATAAGGAATTTAAAGCCAAAGTAATAGGTGCCGATCCTTACATGGATATAGCTGTTTTGAAAATGGAAACAAAAGATCAATTTAAGCCAGTAATCTTTGGGGACTCTGATGTAGCAAGAGTAGGAGATTGGGCAGTTGCCATTGGAAATCCTTTTGGTTTAGGAGGAACAGTGACCGCAGGAATTATTTCAGCAAGAAACAGAGACATAAACTTAACAAGATATGACGATTTCATTCAAACTGATGCTTCTATTAATCAAGGAAATTCTGGCGGACCATTGTTTAATTTAAAAGGCGAAGTAATTGGTATCAATACTGCAATAATAGCACCAGGTCAGTCTGGTTCTATCGGCATTGGGTTTGCAATCCCAGCTAATGCTGCTTCAAATGTCATTGACCAATTAATAAAATTCGGTGAAACGAAAAGAGGTTGGTTAGGCGTAAGAATTCAAGAGGTAACCAAAGAAATAGCAGAAGTTGAAAAATTAAAAAAACCCCAAGGAGCTCTAGTAGCAAGTGTTGGAGAAAACAGCCCAGCAGATAAAGCAGGTATAAAGGCAGGAGACATTATTTTAAACTTTGATGGAAAAAAAATTGATACAATGAGAACACTGCCTAAAGTTGTTGCTTCTACACAAGTAGGTAAGAGTGTAGAGCTTAAAATTTGGAGAAATAAAAAATTAATCTCAAAAAGATTAATTCTTGGTAGACTAGAGTCCTCTGAAGAATTCAAAGAAAAGAAAACAAAGATAGTAAAAAAAGTTGAAGATATTGAAAAATTAAAAATAGCAGTTAGAGATATAACTGACGAGGATATTGCATCTAGGAATTTGAGTAAAAAAACTGAGGGGGTCGTTATAACAGAAATTTCTAATCGAAGCCCATTAAATAATCTTTTGAGTGTAAATGATATAATAATTGAAGTTCAAAAAACTTCTATTAAATCTTCATTAGATTTAAAAAGATTAGTTGATAATATTTTTAAAAAAGGTGAAAAGACTTTGCTTTTAACAGTGATTAATAAAAATAATCAAAGACGTTATCTTGGCGTTAAAATAAATTAATCTTGTCTAAAAAATTAGTACTCTTAGCAGGTCCTACAGCTTCAGGAAAATCTAATTTAGCAATTGAATTAGCAAAAAAACTTAATGGTGAAATTATAAATGCAGACAGTATGCAAATTTTTAAAGAATTTACTATTTTGTCATCTCGACCTACTTTAAATCAAACTAGAAAAGTTAAACATCATCTTTATGGAATAATTACGGTAAAAAAATATTTTTCCGCTGGCGATTGGCTTAAACAAGTTAAAATTAAAATAAACACTTGTGTAAAAAAGAAAAAAATTCCAATAATTGTAGGTGGAACTGGTCTCTATTTTAATACAATTACTAAAGGTATCAGTAAGATTCCTGATATTGACCTAAAAACAAGAAATAAAGTTAGAAAACTATATAAAAAACTTGGGATTAAAAAATTTTACAATGCACTAATTAAGCTTGACCCTAAAATTAAAAACAGAATACTTCCTACTGACTCACAAAGGGTTCAAAGAGCATATGAAGTAAAACTTAAAACAAAGAAATCTCTTTATGATTGGTTTGAAAAAACAAAATCTGATTTTTTAGAATTTGATATAAGAAAAATTTTTATTGATATTCCAAGAGATATATTGCTTAATAAAATTTCAATGAGAACAGAACAAATGTTTAAGAAAAAATGTATTAATGAAGTAAAAAAATTCAATAATCTTAAAGTCAACAAAAGTTTTTCAGTAAATAAATTAATAGGTGTTCAAGAAATAAACGATTATTTAAAGGGTTTTACAACTATGGAACAATGTAAAAATTTAATAAATATTAAGACTCGGCAGTATGCAAAAAGACAAAATACTTGGGCTAGGGGCCATATGAAGAATTGGAACAAGCTTTATTCGAAAAATTTCTCAAATCTTTTAAAAAAATCATTAAAAGTTGTAACCTAAAACTTGACGCAATCCATTTCTAGGCTAGATTGTATGAATGCCGAAATTATTGAGCGGAGCAGAAATTGTTTTTAAAGCACTAGAGGACCAAAAAGTAGAATATATTTTTGGTTATCCTGGAGGTGCTGTTTTACCAATCTATGATGAATTAAAAAATCATAAATCTATTAAACATATTTTAGCTAGACATGAGCAAGGAGCAGGTCACTCAGCTGAAGGATATGCGAGATCAAGTGGTAAGCCAGGAGTTTTATTAGTTACATCTGGCCCAGGTGCAACTAATGCTGTAACTGCTTTGACAGATGCTTATATGGATTCAGTTCCTCTTGTATGTATCTCAGGACAAGTGCCAACACATTTAATCGGAACAGATGCATTTCAAGAATGCGATACGACTGGAATTACACGACCATGTACAAAACATAATTGGTTAGTAAAAGATGTAAATGATCTCTCAAGAGTTTTACACTTAGCTTTTGAGGTAGCAACAACAGGGAGACCAGGACCAGTTTTAATTGATATTCCAAAAGATATACAATTTAAAAAAGGTAAATATAAATTTTTTAAGAACACACTTAAAAAAAAACTTAACGGCAAAGTGTCTCAAAAAACATCTATCCAAGAATTAGATAAATTTATCGACTTGATGAAAAAATCTTCAAAGCCTATTTTTTATACAGGAGGGGGAGTTATAAATTCAGGACCCGAAGCCAGTAAACATTTAAGGGAACTAGTTTCCCTAACTGGTTTTCCGATTACTTCAACTTTACAAGGACTTGGAGCATATCCTGGTGATGATCCACAATTTTTAGGAATGCTTGGTATGCATGGAACTTATGAAGCAAATAACGCGATGCATGACTGTGACTTAATGATAAACATTGGTGCTAGATTTGATGACAGAATTACTGGCAAGGTAGATGAATTTTCACCTGGTTCAAAAAAAATTCATGTCGATATTGATCCTTCTTCAATTGGAAAAAATATAAAAGTTGATCTTGCTATAGTTAGCGACGTTACAGAGCTTTTGAAGTCTTTAAATAAAAGATTCAAAGAGAAAAATAAAAACTTTGTAAGTTCTAACAAGCAGAAAACATCAAAATGGTGGGAACAAATAGGAAAATGGAGAGAAAAAAAATCTTTAAATTTTATTAACAGTAATAAAGTTATAAAACCTCAACATGCAGTACAAAGGCTGTATGAGCTCACAAAAAATCAAGACACTTTTATCACGACAGAGGTCGGTCAGCACCAAATGTGGGCAGCACAGCATTATAAATTTAATAAACCTAATAGATGGATGACATCAGGTGGACTTGGAACAATGGGGTACGGACTACCAGCAGCAATCGGTGTTCAAATTGCTAATCCTGGAAAACTTGTTGTTGATATCGCAGGAGAGGCATCTGTATTAATGACGATGCAAGAAATGTCTACAGCTGTTCAATACAGGTTACCAATAAAAATATTTATTTTAAATAACGAATACATGGGAATGGTAAGACAATGGCAAGAACTCTTACATGAAAAAAATTATTCCGAAAGTTATACTGCTGCTCTCCCAGACTTCGTTAAATTAGCAGAGTCTTATGGTTGTGTAGGTATAAGAGCAAAAACACCTGAAGAGTTGGATGAAAAAATTAAAGAGATGATTAATGTTGATAAACCAGTAATATTTGATTGTGTTGTTGATAAAGCAGAAAATTGTTTTCCAATGATACCTTCGGGTAAGCCACATAACCAAATGATTTTAGGCCCAGAGGAAGAGGAAGAAATATCCGATGAAGGGAAAATTTTAGTTTAATGGTAAAGTCAAAATCCGCCTATAGCGTTCCTGGTAAAATTGGAAAAATCGAAAGACATATTATTGTAGTTTGGGTAGATAATGAAGCTGGTGTTCTTGCTAGAATTGCAGGACTTTTTTCTGGTAGAGGTTACAATATTGAGTCTTTGGCAGTAGCTGAGGTAGATAAGAAAAAACATATTTCTAGGATCACAATAGTGACCGAGGGAACACCGCAAGTAATTGAACAAATAAATTTACAGCTTAAAAAACTTGTCCCAGTTCATAAAGTAGCTGACTTTAAAAGAGGTGAAAAAGATATTCTATTTAGAGAGTTAGCCTTGTTTAAAATTTTAGGGAATTCAAAAAAAATTGAAAAGGTTAAAAAAATCTGTAAAAAATTTCACCCCGTTGTGCTTGATAAAACAAATAAATCTGTTGTAATACAAGTAACTGCGTTAAGAGCTGAGATTGATAAATTAGCTCTTGATTTAAAACGTTTAGGCCTTATAAGCACTTCTAGAACGGGTGCTGTTGCAATGACGAAAGGACCAAGTATATTTAATTAATAATGAAAACTTACTACGATAAAGATACTAATAAAGATCTCATCAAAAATAAAAAAGTTGCAATTTTTGGTTATGGAAGTCAGGGGCATGCACATGCTTTAAATTTAAAAGATAGTGGTGTGAAAGAGGTTGTAGTAGCTTTAAGAGAAGGCTCATCAAGTATTAAAAAAGCAGAGGGCGCTGGATTAAAAGTTATGTCTCTTTCTGATGCAGCTGCTTGGGCAGATGTAGTAATGATGTTAACTCCTGATGAATTACAGTCAGAGATTTATAAAAATCATATAGAACAAAGAATGAAAGAAGGAACAAGTTTAGCTTTTGCTCACGGTTTAAATATTCATTTTGATTTAATTAATGCTAGAAAAGACCTCGATGTTTTTATGGTCGCTCCTAAAGGGCCAGGTCATACAGTTAGAAGTGAATATCAAAAAGGTGGTGGAGTTCCTTGTTTAATGGCGGTTCACAAAAATAGCTCAGGAAAGGCAAAAGATTTAGCTTTATCATATGCTTCAGCCGTTGGTGGAGGAAAGGCTGGTATTATAGAGACTACCTTCAAAGATGAATGCGAAACGGATTTATTTGGTGAACAAACAGTTTTATGTGGTGGTTTAGTTGAATTAATTAAAAATGGCTTCGAAACCTTAACGGAAGCAGGTTATCCTCCTGAAATGGCGTACTTCGAAACTCTTCATGAAGTTAAATTAATTGTGGATCTTATTTACGAGGGTGGAATTGCGAATATGAACTATTCTATTTCGAATACTGCTGAGTATGGTGAATATGTTTCAGGAAAAAGAATTGTAGATAATAAAACCAAAGAAAAGATGAGAGAAGTTCTTAAAGATATTCAATCTGGTAAATTTACAAAACAATGGATGGATGAGCATAAATCAGGTCAAAAAAACTTCCTAAAAATGAGGGAAGATCTGGCAAAACACCCAATTGAAAAGGTTGGAAAAGAGCTTCGAGCAATGATGCCGTGGATTGGTAAAAATAAACTAGTCGATAAAGATAAAAATTAACCCAAACTGAGTCTAAAACACTATCCTAAACCACATAAATATTTGCAAATTCTAGCTTTGATTGTAATATGAGAGGCTTTAAGTTTTTACAATTTTAAAACTATGACAGATAAAAATAGAATTATAATTTTTGATACCACGATGCGAGATGGAGAACAGTCTCCGGGTGCATCAATGAGCTTAGAGGAAAAATTACAAATCTCTAGAGTTTTTGACGAACTTGGAGTTGATGTTATTGAAGCGGGTTTTCCTATTGCATCTCCTGGAGATTTTGAAGCTGTCACAGAAATTAGTAAGACTTTAAAAAGATCCATTCCTGCAGGTTTAGCTAGAGCTACGAAAAAAGATATTGATGCTTGTCATCAGGCTTTAAGGCATGCAAAAAATTTTAGAATTCATACTTTTATTTCAACAAGTCCTCTTCATATGAAACACAAACTAAATAAATCTCCTGAAGAAGTTTTAGCGTCAATTAAAGAAAGCGTGACATATGCTAGAAAATTTACTGATGATGTCGAGTGGTCTTGTGAAGACGGAACTCGAACAGATATGGACTATATGTGCAAGACAGTGGAACTTGCTATCAAATGCGGAGCTAAGACTATTAATATTCCAGACACTGTCGGTTACACGGTTCCCTCTGAGTTTAAAAAGATTATAGAAACATTAATTAATAAAGTCCCAAACATTGATAAAGCAATTCTATCAACTCATTGTCATAATGATTTAGGATTAGCAGTAGCAAATTCATTAGCAGGGGTTATGGCTGGAGCAAGACAAATAGAATGTACAATTAATGGGATAGGTGAGAGAGCTGGTAACGCTGCGCTTGAAGAAGTTGTTATGGCCATGAGAACGAGACATGATTTAATGCCTTACACTACAAATATAAATACTAAACTTTTAAGTAAAGCTTCTAAAGTTGTTTCAAATGCTACAGGTTTTCCTGTTCAATTTAATAAAGCTATCGTGGGAAAGAATGCATTTGCTCATGAGTCAGGTATACATCAAGACGGAATGTTGAAGAATAGAAATACTTACGAAATAATGACTCCAGAGAGCGTTGGAGTAAAAAAAACATCATTAGTAATGGGGAAACATTCAGGCCGACATGCGTTTAGAGACAAACTTTCAGATATGGGTTATGTAGATGTAACTGACGATATAATAAACACTGCTTTTGGAAAATTTAAAGTTTTAGCAGATAAGAAAAAACATATTTATGACGAAGATATAGCTGCACTAGTTGATGATAGCTTAGTGACAGAAGATAATGTAATAAAATTAAAATCTTTAAAAGTATTTGCTGGAACTGGTGAACCTCAAAAAGCAGAAATGACTCTAGAAATTTTCGGTGAAGTAAAAAGTGCTACAGATACTGGAGATGGTCCTGTAGATGCAATTTTTAAATGTATTAAAAAACTTTATGCTCACGATGTAAAACTTTTATTATATAATGTGCATGCAGTAACTGAAGGTACAGATGCTCAGGCAACAGTGAGTGTTAGAATTGAGGAAAAAGGTAAAACTACAGTAGGTCAAGCAGCTGACACAGATACATTAGTTGCTTCAGCCAACGCTTATTTAAGTGCTTTAAATAAATTAATTATAAAAAGAAAAAAAACAGCGCCAGATGATGAAAATCTAAGCGTTCAAATATAGAAAGGCAAATATGTTTAAAGGATTAACAGGATTAACTTCATTATGGTCACAAGACATGGCTATAGACCTAGGAACCGCAAACACCTTAGTGGTCCTTAAAGACCAAGGAGTCGTGCTTAATGAACCCTCAGTTGTAGCAGTTATAGAAGACGCAGGTAAGAAATCAGTTCTTGCAGTAGGAGATGAAGCTAAAACTATGCTAGGAAGAACTCCCGGAAATATATCAGCTATTAGGCCTCTAAAAGATGGAGTTATTGCAGATTTCGTTGTTACAGAAGAAATGATCAAGCACTTTATTAAAAAAGTACACAAAAAAAATGCTTTTGCAAATCCAAGAATTTTAATTTGCGTCCCAACGGGCTCAACACCTGTAGAAAGAAAAGCTATCCAAGACTCTGCTTTAGCAGCCGGAGCAAGAAAAGTTCAATTAATAGAGGAGCCTATTGCTGCAGCAATTGGCGCGGGGCTACCTATTTCTGAAGCAACTGGTTCGATGGTGGTCGATATCGGTGGTGGTACTACTGAAATAGCTGTTATGTCTTTAGGAGGTGTAGTGTACTCTAAGTCTTTAAGAGTAGCAGGAGATGCACTAGATCAGTCAATAATTGCATATATGAGAAAAAAAATGAATTTAATGATTGGAGACTCGACAGCCGAAAAGATTAAAAAAGAAATTGGAACAGCTATCCCCTCAACAAACAATACTTTTTTGATGAAGGGAAGAGATATTAGATCGGGAACTCCAAAAGAAATCGAACTTACAGAAAAAGATGCCTGCGAAGCTTTGATGCCGATATTAAATCAAATTTTAGGTGGTATTAAAGAGGCCTTAGAAAATACTCCGCCGGAACTATCTGCTGATTTAATTGATATGGGACTCGTTTTAACTGGTGGCGGAGCTTTATTAAAAAATATTGATAAATTAATTTCTCAAGATACTGGCTTACCTGTTACAATTGCGGATGATCCACTTTCATGTGTGGCTATTGGAACCGGGAGAGCTTTAGAAAATGAAGAGCTATTTTCTACTATGTTATCTGAGTACTAATTTTAAATGGATAAATGTCAGTTAGTAGAGATGATTTTAGCATAGCATTCCGTTCAGCACTTCTTCAAAGAGGTGGAGCTCAAAAATTTTCAGTTCTATCATTAATATTCTTAGCGTTAATTATATTCTTTCTAGATGTTTATGGAGTAAAATTTACAAAACCTATAAGAGGTTTCATCAATGATGTGGTTTATCGGGTAACTTTTTTAGCTTCAGCTCCCACAAGATTTTTTCCCGAAGTTGGAAAAAATTTTTCTAGTTTTTTAAATGTAAGAGAGGAAAATGAAAAGTTAAGAGCTGAATTAGAAAAATATAAATCCCTTGAATTAAATGTTGAATTCTTATCTGAAGAGAACAAAAATCTTCAAAAAATATTAGAAACAGAGTATTTTAATAAAAATTTAAGCAATATCGTTCTTGCTAAAGTCTTAGTAGATAAGAATAGTCCATTCTTGAAATCAATAATAATAAATAAAGGTACTAGAACGGGTATACTTAAAGGTATGCCTGTAACGAAAGACAATTATTTAGTTGGAAGAATAGTTGAAACAAATTATTTATCCTCAAGAGTTTTGTTATTAAATGACTTGAACAGTAGAATTCCAGTTACACTTGATGAAAGTACGCAAGCTATTTTATCAGGTAGCGGTGCTAAAAACCCTATTCTTGAATATTTGCCAGAAGATTATGAAGTTAATGAGGAAATAAATATTTTTGCGTCTGGTAAAGATGGAATATTTACTCCTGGCACACCTATAGGAAAAACCAATGATAAAGGAGAAGTTGAATTATTTGTTGACCCAAATCAACTTTCCTTTGTTACTGTTAACCTTAGTATTCAATCTAAAGGAAATTTGTAATGGCAAGAGGATCTATTATTAATAAAATTTATAATGCTGGCCCTTTATTACTTTTGTATTATCTTTGCATTAGTGAAGTTGATACCAACCTTGAAAAAATTTTTGAAATTTTCACTTTAAATTTTCAAATCATATTGATCTATTTTTGGGTCTTAAAAAGACCTGAAATTATGGCTAATGGACATATCTTTGTAGCTGGATTAATAAATGACGTAGTCATGGGTTTTCCTTTGGGAATTAGTTCTTTATCATATTTAATTATAATTTTTGTAGGCACTTACGTAAGGAACAAAAGTGTGAATACCACAATCGCCTCGGATTGGTTTACGTTTTTAATAGCAATGATTTTTTCGAACATATTATTTTTTTCACTTTTAAATAATTTTTCTGACTTATCATTTCCTTTAGGGAAAATTGGTTATAATATGTTTTTCACTTTATTTATGTTTCCAATATTTTGGTTATTATTTAATCTTTATCAATTGACATTCATAGGATCACGAGATGCTTAGTTCAAGTTCAGGGAATACAGTTATTAAATCAAAATTAATTAGTCGAAGAATGTTTTTGCTTACAGCAGCAAAAGCAGTTGTAATGGTAGGAATAATTGGTCGATTAGTATCACTACAAATTAATGAAAGGACAAAATATAAAACTTTATCCGATAAAAATAGATTTAGAGAATGGAAATTAGCACCCGAAAGAGGTGTCATCAAAGATTTTTATGATAAAGAAATTGCATCTAATGAACAAGTATATCAGGTGCATTTAATCCCAGAAAATTCAAAAGACATTGAAAAACTTTTTGTTAGATTAAGAACAATTTTAAATATAACTGACAAAAGATTGTTTTATTTAAGAAGAATAATTGCGAAGCAAAAACCTTGGGAACCTATTATTATATCTGACAATATAACCTGGTCAGAATTTTCTAGATTAAATTTATTTTTACATGAGTTACAAGGAGTCAAGCCAGTTGTATCAGTAGCAAGAATGTATCCAGACAACTCATCAGCACATATATTAGGATATGTATCTCAAGTAAGCGCTAAGGATTTACAGACTAAGAAATATTTAAAAGATCTACATGTTCCAGGAATGAGTATTGGCAAAACTGGACTTGAACGAAAATTAGATGAGAAAATTATCGGGAAAATAGGGTTTCAAAGATATGAAGTCAATGCATATGGTAAGAGAATAAGACAAATTGTGGAAGATGAAGGTCAAGCAGGAAAAAACTTTAAAACTACATTAGATTTTGAAGTTCAAAAATTTACAAGTGAACTATTAAAAGATCAAGCAGCCTCTGTATGTGTAATGGATATATATAACGGAGATATTGTTTCTATGGTGTCTTCACCAACATTTGAACCCAATGAATTTGTTCATGGGTTAGATAAAAAATATTGGAATTCTTTAATAAAAAATGAGTTAAGGCCTCTTACAAACAAAACAATTTCAGGATTATATCCTCCTGGCTCAACGATCAAAACTTTAGTAGCTTTAAGCGCTTTAGAAAATGGTATTATTAAACCATTAGATACTTTTAGATGTAAAGGAAAAATAGAACTCTATGGAGAAAAATTTCATTGCTGGGAAAAAGATGGTCATGGAATAGTTAATCTAAGAAAAGGAATTCAACGATCATGTGATGTGTATTTTTATGAAGTAGCAAGAAAATTAGGTGTAGACAGATTATCCGAAACTGCTAAAAAATTTGGTTTAGGAAAAAAGGTCCTTGATGGATTTATAGAGGAAAGATCAGGAGTAGTTCCAAATACCAAATGGAAGAAAAAATTTATAGGGCAGAATTGGTACCTAGGGGAAACTTTACACTCAGGTATTGGCCAGGGATATTTTCAGAGTACACCTATACAATTATGTTTAATGACAGCACAAATTGCTAATGGAGGTTTTGAAATTAAACCAAGAATAATTTTTGATGAAAAAAATAATAATCTTAGAAATTATTTAAAATATAAAAATGAAAATCCTAATGAGCCGTTACCTATAGATTTATTAGTTTCAAATTTCGATTTAAAACCTCTTTTTAAAAATCAAGAACATATAAACTTGATCAAAGATGCTATGTACTCTTCATCCAACGAACCAGGCGGCACCTCTTTTAGACACAGAATTGAAAACAAGAAGTTTACTTTTGCTGGTAAAACTGGTTCCTCACAAATAAAAAGATTTACAGAAGCTCAAAGAGAAGCAGAGGTAAAACAAGAAAGCTTACCTTACAAAGATAGAGATCATGCTCTATTTGTAGCTTTTGCTCCTTACAAAGACCCTAAGTATGCAATTAGTGTTTTAGTTGAACATGGAGGTTCGGGAGGTAAAGCTGCAGCACCTATAGCAAAAAAAGTTATAAAAAAAGTTTTAGAGAGACATGAGTTAAGACAAAGAGTAAATGATTTAATTGGAGAAAATGTTTAATGTTTAGAACAAGGTCTATACAATCATCACTGTCCTTAAAAGATAAAATACTTTCTATAGATTATATCTTAGTAATTTCTATATTCATTTTAGGATTAGTGAGTATACTAGCAATGTATTCGACTGATGGCGGAGAATTTAATTATCATACCAAAAGTCATATCCTTAGGTTTTTTGTTTTTTTTGGTATGTTTTTATTATTTTCACTTGTTCAAATAAGATTTTGGCACAGTCAAAGTTATTTGATTTATATAATCTTTTTCTTATTGCTTTTAGGAGTAAAATATTTTGGATTAACTTCTTCTGGTTCTAAACGATGGCTTGATCTTTATTTTATGAATTTACAACCTTCAGAATTAATGAAAATAGGTTTGATTTTATTTTTAGCAAAATATTACCATCGAACCTCAATAGAAAATATAAATAGTGTTAGATATTTATTTATACCGATAGTTGTTCTTGTAGCACCTATACTTCTTGTAGCTACGCAACCAGATCTTGGTACCTCTATATTGATTGCTGCTGGAGGCGTTACAGTTGCATGGTTGGCTGGAGTAAGGGTAAAATTTTTCACAATTTCAGGATTAGCTTTTCTTGCCTTACTTCCAATAGCTATTTCCTTTTTAAAACCTTATCAAAAATCCAGAATTTTAACTTTTTTAAACCCTGAAAGAGATCCTCTAGGTGCTGGATACCAAATAATCCAGTCAAAAATCGCTATCGGCTCAGGTGGATTGTTCGGCAAAGGATTTTTACAAGGCTCCCAAAGTTATTTAGACTATCTACCTGAGAAACACACAGATTTTATTTTTACACTTTTCTCAGAGGAATTTGGCTTTTTTGGATCAATATTTATTCTAATTTTATATGGAATTATAGTTTGGAGATTGATTAAAATTGGTGATGTAACACGTTCAAGCTTTGGGAAATTATATTGCTATAGTTTTGCTACAGCATTTTTTATTTATGTTGTTGTAAATATGATGATGGTTTTAGGACTATTACCGATCGTTGGTTCTCCTTTACCAATAATGTCTTACGGAGGATCGTCAATGATGGCTATAATGCTTGGTTTAAGTGTTGCAATGTCTTGTAGGGTTTACAAAGATACCCCGGTGAATTAAGACCTATTATGAACAAATTTAGTTTATTTAAGTGCTTGTATATTTTTAAAATAGGTGGTTAGTTTATGAAAAAAATTATGTTTGGTGATAAGAAAAACAAGCTTACTGACTCAGAAAGATCGCTTATAAGTGAAACAGTAAGCATAGAAGGAACTATAAATAGCTCTGGCGCAATTGATGTAGCGGGTTTAGTTAAAGGTCCGGTTTATTCCAAAGAAATTATAATTAGAGAAACTGGATCAATCACAGGTTCTATAGAGGGAGATCGAGTAGAAATTCACGGTCATTTAGATGGTAAAGTCGCAGGACAAGACGTTGTGATAGGTAGCACAGGCACAGTTAAGGGAGATATAGAATTTGGAAATAATTTAAAAACAGAAAACGGAGCTGATATCGATGGTTACATTAAGAAAACAAACAAATCCAAGTCTACATTAACAGGTGATTTCTTATTTAAGAAGAAAGATAAAAAAGAATCATCAGAGTTAGAGGATAGACCAGAAGTGGTAAATAAAGAAGCTCTAGTATAATCTACCGCACTACTAATTTTCAATTTAATACAATATAATTTCCTAATGGAAAATTATAAATGTAAGTCCGTGGGTATAATCGGTTCTGGGATCCAAGGAGTTTGTATAGGGCTTCAATTAATTAAAAAAGGCATACCAGTAACTTTATTTGATAGAAACGACCCTTTATCTTTTGAATTTAAAGCAGCGTCATATGGAAATGCAGGACACTTTTCTCCTTATGCAGTAATTCAGTTTAACAGGCCAGATATTTTATATGATGTTCCAAAAATGCTAATGAGTTCTTACGGTCCTTTAGCTTTAAAATGGAATTATGTTCCAAAAATGTTTTATTGGTTTTATCATTATTTAAAAAATTGTAACAAAAAATCAATGTTACATACTGCAAAATATATGCACCAAATTTTAGATCGTTCATTAGACGCTTATGAGGAAGTTTTTAAGGAAATAGATACTACTGGACTTGTAGAAAAAAAAGGTATTATTTATGTCTGGACAAACCAGAATTTAAAAAGCAGGAATTTAGAAATTAAAATTAGAGATGATTTAGGAGTAAAGCAAAAACTTCTTACTCGCGAAGAGATTTTAGAATTAGAGCCAAATTTGAGTCCAGTTTTTGATGCAGGTGTTTTATATGACTATGCGATGCACGCTAGAGATCCTCACGGTATTTTAAAAAATTTGTTTAAATTATTTATAAAAAGAGGAGGAAAGTTTATACAAACAGATATTAAAAATCTTGAGCAAATATCAGTAAATGAAACTGTAATAAGATCTGAGAGTGAAGAATATAAGTTTGAAAAATCAGTTATTGCTTCAGGAGCTTTTTCAAAAAAACTCACAGATCAATTAGGCGAAAATATCCCTCTTGATACAGAAAGGGGTTACCATGTCCATTTTAAAAACCAAGACCACTTAATAACTAGACCTGTAATTTTTTTAGATAGAGGTTTTGGGATGACACCAATGAATCAAGGTCTAAGAGCTGTTGGAACAGTTGAATTAGGAGGCCTAAAAAATCCTCCCTCAGAAAAAAGAATTAATTATATTATCAATTGCGCTAAAGAATTATTACCACAACTTGGAAGTCATCATGATGAATGGTTAGGTTTTAGACCAACTTTACCAGATTTTTTACCTATATTAGGCCCATCTTTAAAAAACAAGAATATAATATATGCTTTTGGCCATCAACATTTAGGCTGGACTCTAGGCGCAATTACAGGCAAGATAATTTCTGGAATTGTCTCAGGAGAAAAAACAAACTTAGATTTAGATCCGTACAGTTCAAAAAGATTCAATTAGAAATTTTCTGTCAAAAAATTATTTAGCTTATACTTTTCTTACATTTGCAGCTTTATTCTGGTCAGGAAATTTTATTATCGGTAAATTCGCAACTTTATTTGAAGTTCCGCCACTAACTCTAAATTTTTTAAGATGGGTTATGGTATGGCTTATTTTAATACCTTTTACAATTAAAGAAATATTATCAAAGAAAAACTATATCAAACAAAACTTTTTTGTAATTGGTTTTATGGGAATATTATCAATAAGCACCTTTAATTCAGTGGTTTATTTTGCTTTAAACTTTACCCAAGTTATAAATGCGGTTTTAATGTTAGCTGCAATACCTCCGATGATAATAATTTTTTCATCAATAATGAAAATCGAAAAAACAAATATATTTCAAATATCTGGATTATTCTTATCAATATTTGGAGTTGGAACAATTATTTCAAATGCAGATATCCAAAAAATAATTTCTTTAAGTTTTAATAAGGGTGATATATGGATGATTGTTTGTGTTTTGAGTTGGTCTCTATATTCCACTTTACTAAAAAAAAATAAATTTAAATTATCTCAATTTTCTTTAATTCAAATTATGGTAACTGTAGGATTGATATTTTTAGTTCCACAATTTTTATATGAACGATCAATTGGATTTGATATAAATATTAATAAAGCTTTTATCTTAATTTTAATTTATGTAGTTATCTTTCCCGCAATAGCAGCTTATTATTGTTGGCAAAAAGCAATAGAACTTATAGGGCCTAACAGATCGTCAATGTTTATTCAATTAATGCCGCTTTTTAGTGCCTTAATGGCAATTATAATTTTTAAAGAAAAATTTCAATTTTTTCATTTTATTGGAGCATCTTTTATTATATCTGGTATTTATTTATCAAATAGGAAAACTCAATGATTAAAGTTGCAATACTGGATGATTATCAAAATGTTTTTGAAGAGATTGTCGATGTCAAGAAATTTAAAGATAAATTTAATTTTAAAATTTTTAATGAAGCATTCAATGATGAAAGTGAAGTTATTGAAGCCTTAGAGGAGTTCGAAGCATTATTTATTATGCGAGAAAGAACCCCTATTACGAAAAATTTATTAGAAAATTTACCAAATCTTAAGTACATAATGACCTCAGGTATGCGTAATAATTCTATAAATTTAGAAGTAACGAAAAAAAAAGGAATTTTGGTGTGTGGTACTGATATAAATTCAAATCCTGCTGCTGAGATCACTTGGGCTTTGATCTTAGGTCTTTTAAGAAACGTTAAACAGGAAATTGATAATATGTTTCAAGGATATTGGCAGACTACAATTGGCTCAGAATTGAAAGGTAAAATATTGGGAGTGATAGGCTTAGGAAAAATCGGAACACAAGTTGCTAAGGTAGGAAAGGCTTTTGGAATGGAAGTTTGCGCTTGGAGTGAAAATTTGAATTTATCACATGCAAATGAACTAGGAGTATTGCCTATGAGCAAAGAAGATTTACTTAAAAATTCAGATATAATTTCTATCCATTTAGTTTTAGGTGACAGATATAAAAACTTAATTACAAAAAATGAGATAGAAATGATGAAAAAAACAAGTTTTTTAATTAATACTTCGAGAGGCCCAATTATAAATGAAAATGATTTAGTCGAAGCTTTAAAAGAAGAAAAAATAGCTGGCGCTGGTTTAGATGTTTATGATTTAGAGCCTTTACCGCAAGATCATAAACTTAGATTTCTTCCAAATGCTTTGTTATTGCCCCACATCGGTTACGTAACTGTTGAAAATTACTCAAAATTTTATTCGCAAATGATTGAAAATCTAGAAAGTTGCCTAAAAAACAAGCCTTTAAGAACAATTTCATAAAAAAAGTATTTCTATTGCAGATTGTATTAGCTATAAACTCAATTTGAGAGATTCGTTTGTTTTATAACAAACAATTCTCTGGTTTAAATAGATGTAAATATAAAAAGGGAGTATGAAAAAAAATTTTTGCTTGTTATTAATTTTTACTTTATTTAGCGGCTGCTTTGGATCAGTTGCTTTTCTAGGGTCTGCTTCAACAACTGCAGCAAGTGGAGCAAGTGGAAATATAGCTAGAGGCGCATTTACTTCAACAGTAAGCTACGGAATAAAAAAAACAACAGGTAAACTCCCTATAGAACACGCTGTTGCTTACGCAGGAGAGAAAAATCCTAAGAAAAAGAAGGAACCATGCTTATCATTCTCTGAAAAAACTAACTCAAAAATATGTTCTATTGTGAAGAAGCAATTAAAAATAACAAAATCAAAGATTACTAAGAAATCAATGGAAAACTCTTTAAAGGACCTTACTTCATCACTTAAGCCTAATATAAATAAAAAATCTAAAATTGAGTATTTAGATAAATAAATTTTTAAACATAATCCGCATTTCAACTTAAGATCCTAACCACCATGGGTTGTGTTAATAAAAATTAATACATTCACAATTAACTTTTATTTAAAGATGAAGCAGATATACGAGACCAATTAAAATAAGTTTAATTTTATGAAAAAGATATTGCTTTTATTGTCAACTATTTTATTGCTAAACGGTTGTGCTGAATCTTTAGCGTTACTCGGCCCAGGAGCCTCGAACGGTAAATTTGTTCAATCCAGTCTAAATTCAGCAATCAGTTATGGGGTCAAAAAACAAACAGGAAAATCTCCTTTGGAACACGCTATTGCTTATGCAGAAAAAAAAAATCCTGAAAGAAAAAAAGAAAACTGTATTTCCTCTTTTGAAATAACAAGATCTGAATTTTGCACAATTGTTAAAAAACAAATTAAGATTAAAAGTACTGCGATGATAGAAATGACAACAGACATTGTGAAAGAATATCCAAAAAATAAAATTAAAGAAAAATCTAAGATTGAAGAGATAGCAAAAAAATCAATTATTTATAATAGAAGGTAATTCAAATTTTTCTTGAAGGGATGGCCCCAATCCAAATAATTGGGACCACCAAAATTATTTTAAGCAGCTAAAGCTTGTTTGATATCTGCAACAATATCGTCTGGATGTTCAATACCAATCGATAATCTTACATACCCTGGCGTAACACCAGCAGCTAACATTTCTTTTTCTGTAAGCTGACTATGAGTAGTAGTTGCTGGATGAATTGCCAAGCTTCTAGCATCACCAATGTTTGCTACGTGGTAAAGCATTTTTAAGTTATCGATAAACTTAGCTCCTGCTTCTTTTGTTCCTAGATCCATTCCTATTAAAGATCCAAAACCACCTTGCATATATTTTTTGGCTCTATCTCTAATTTCACCCTGATAATTAGTTGGATAGATAACCTTTTTAACTTTTTTGTGACCATCTAAGAAATTCACAACTTTTTCTGCGTTACTACAGTGTTGTTTCATTCTCAAAGCTACAGTTTCCAAACCTTGAATGATTTGAAAAGCATTGAATGGACTCAAAGGTGCGCCTAAGTCTCGCAATAAAACTACTCTCGCTCTGATGACAAATGGAATATTAGCACCGGTTAATTGTGGAACTGCATCTGCCCAAACTGCACCGTGATAACTTTGATCTGGCTCATTTAATAGAGGTTGTCTCTTTCTATCTTTAATCCAATCAAAATTTCCCCCATCTACAATTATTCCTCCAATTGAAGTACCATGACCACCAATATATTTTGTCAGAGAGTGCATTACAATTGCAGCTCCATGAGCTAAAGGTTTGCATATAACTGGCGAAGCTGTGTTATCGATAATTAAAGGAATACCTTTTTTTCTACCGATATCAGAAACTTCTTTAATTGGAAAAACACGAAGATATGGGTTTGGAAGAGTTTCACCGTAGTAAGCTCTTGTTTTATCATCAGTCGCTTTTTCAAAATTTTTTGGATCTGCAGGATCTGCAAATCTAACTTCAATACCTTGTTGTCTTAAAGTATTTTTGAATAAGTTAACTGTACCTCCGTATAAATCAGTCGAAGCAACAATGTTATCTCCAGCCTGTGCTAAGTTTTGAATGCACATTGCTGATGCTGCTTGACCTGATCCAACTGCTACTGCTGCGACGCCGCCTTCTAATGCAGCAACTCTTTTCTCAAGAACATCAACTGTTGGGTTCATGATACGTGTATAAATGTTTCCAAACTCTTTAAGACCAAATAAATTTGCAGCATGTTCTGCGTTTTTAAATTGGTAAGAGGTTGTTTGGTAAATAGGAACTGCTACTGCTGTCGTAGTAGGATCTGCCCTATAATCACTACCATGTAAGCCAATAGTTTCCGGATGTTTAAAATCAGCCATTGATTTTCCTCCTTATTGTTTCTCTTATCGTTTCGTTCATTTTTTCTCCGTCTTTCTGGAGAAGAATGAACGAAAGTTAATTCAGTTCATCTTCTCCTTTTTAGTACTTCGGCAAATGCCAGGTGTACAATATGGTTCAAATACCCGGTTTAATTTTCGATTTATCAAAAAAAAAACCACCGGCTAAAGCGGTGGTCTAAAAGACTTGTGCGCTTTAGCAGGATTTATAAAGCGCCCGCAAGTTGCTTTAACTCAGCGCTTAATAAAAATATAGCAATAATTTTATATCTTTGTCAATTGGTAATTAAATGTTATTCCAAAAGAATTTTGCTAGGTTTTTTCCAGACAAGTCTCTATATGCAGCTAATCCCGTAGGACTTGTAACATTAATATCACCTATCAATCTTCCTTGAACAAAATCAATGCCAGCAAAATAGATATTATTTTTAATTAGTAATCTTCCAATTTCTTTACTTGCTTTTATTTCTTTTTTTGTAAGTTTTGTTAACTTTGCAATCGCCCCCTTGCTCATATTAGACAGGATGCTTCCTTTTTTTGGAACTCTAGATATTGCACCAACAATTTCCCCCTTTATTATGAAAACTCTTTTATCCCCTTTAGATACTCCCGGTAAAAACTTTTGAAAAAACAGATGATTATGAGTTTTAAGTAGTTTCTTAATTTTTCTAACTGCAAAAGTCTTTAACAGAATAACATTGTTACCACTGAAACCATTAATTGGTTTAGCAACAACTGATTTATACTTTCTAAAAAAACTTCTTATTTCATTTAGATTTTCACTAATTAAAGTTGGCGGCATATATTTTACAAAATTAAGAGAAAATAACTTTTCAGATATGTTTCTGACGGCAAATGGATGATTAATTATTTTTACTTTTTTTGAAATATGGTCAAGCAAGAATGTTGTATATAAATAACGATTATTAAAAGGTGGATCATTCCTAATAAGTATGATTTTAGAATTTATAAGATCAAAATTAATAGTCTTTATTAAAGTAAAAAACTTTTTTTTACCGTAATTAATTTTTATATGTTTACATAATGCGATAACTTTACCATTTAAAAAACTAATATCTTGAGGTTCATAATAATAAATTCTATATCCTCTTTTCTGCGCTTCTTTAGCTAAAAGTAAAGTTGTATCAGTTTTAATATTTATTTTTTTAAGATCAGAACCCTGAATAGCTAAAATTTTCTTCATGATTTATTAAAAAAGTTAAGTTATTAGATTTATTAAATTGATCAATTAGCATTTCCGCTCTTGTTTTTTTATTACTAATTATTTGCTCAATATGTTTTAGGTAAATTGTTTCATTTTTTCCATTTTTATTAACTTCATTTCTTTTCTCTAAACCTTTTTTTGAAAGATCTAGAAATATTTTAGCCCAGTCAATTAATTTTTTGTTTTTAAGCGTAGTATTAAGCCCTAATTTGGGTGAATTAAAATAAGCATCTAACACTTCTTCTTTTTTCCAATCTTTAATAAATTCATATGTTTCATCCAATGATCCATAAATTAAACCAGTGAAGAAAGATGGTCCGTTGCAGATACAACCAAAATTACATGCATCTAAAGATCTAAGCTCTAAAACTTGTTTTAATCTAACCTCAGTAAAAATAGTTCCTAAGTGATTTTCAAAATCCTTAATGGTAGGTTTTTCTCCCTTTAAATAACTTAAATTTCCTCTCAAGTAATCATTAAAAGTTTGACCATTTGGGGAGTAATATTTGTCATTTTTTTTTAGAAATAAAATTGGATAGTTTAGAACATGATCAATATATTTTTCAAAACTAACACTCTCAAAAGTAATTGGCATTATTCCACCTCTACTAGTTTCTTGCCAAACTTTACCTCTGTAAGATAAAAAACCCGATAATTTATTTTCATTAAAGGGTGAATTAGCAAACAAAGCGATTGTTAATGGAGCTAAGTAATTTCCAATCTTAAATTTTTTTTCAAAATCTTCCTCAGATGTATAATCATAGTTTATTTGAATACCTGCTGTTTTATACATCATATCTAGACTTAGTTTACCTTTCTTAGGCATTTCGTTGGTCATAATTCTGTAACGTTCTTTTGGACTCTTAGGTATTTCGAGTAATTTATTGAAAGGATCATATGCTATTGAAGAAGTTGTAATTTTAGCTATTTCAAAAATTTCTTTAAGCTCATTAAAATGAGAGCTATTTTCTGAACAAACAAGATGAATATTTTTGAATGGAGCACCTGATAACTCGTATTGAAATCCTGGCTCAGTTGTAATTTTTTGATTATTTCTTTTAAGTCCAACTACTTTATCTTTTTCAAATTGAAGCTGCCATCCTCTTATTGTAAGTATTTCAAACAATTTTTTTATTTGAGAATAACCTATTCTTTTGAGATCATTTTTATTAAAAAGAAATTTTTCGTGCTCTACACCAACTCTTAGTTGATTTCTATTTTTAATTCCATCTTTGAAATATTGAATTAATTGATCTTTATTTTGAACTACTTCGTT
>CACOWD010000010.1 GCA_902630915.1 uncultured Pelagibacteraceae bacterium
TTTATAATTTTGTTAAACTCACTCTCTGAACCTAAAATATTTAGATCTCTTAATTGTATTTCTTTGATTTCTAAATTTTCCTTATAACCTACAATTACAGTATTTTTATTAGCATCAATATTTACTACATAAAGAGGTTTATCGCTTGAGATTTTAATACCTTTTCTTTGACCAATCGTATAATTAATTATTCCTTCATGATTACCTATTTGTTTTCCAGATAGATCAATTATTTTTCCCTTCTCAAAAGACTCTGGTCTAAATTTTTTAATTACAGAGCTGTAATCACCATTAGGCACAAAACAAATATCCTGACTATCTGGTTTGTCCGCAACATTTAAGTTTAATTTTTTAGCTAAATCTCTTGTTTCAGATTTGTCAATTTCGCCGAGAGGAAATCTTAAATAATTAAGTTGTTCTTGAGTAGTGCTAAATAAAAAATAGCTTTGATCTCTGTTTTGATCTTTGGCTCG
Organism: uncultured Pelagibacteraceae bacterium; assembly: GCA_902630915.1. Next base: position 474 of record CACOWD010000010.1, read on the forward strand.
ATACATATTCGCATGACCATTTTGTTGAATTCTAGACACATAATGACCAGTAATCAATGCATCAGCTTTTATATCTTTAGCATACTTAAATAGATCTCTGAATTTAACTGTTTGATTACATTGAACACATGGTATTGGAGTTTCCCCAGAAGCATAACTTTCTATGAATGAGTCTATTACCTCAGACTTAAATTTTTTTTGATAGTATAAAATTTCATGTTTTATATTAATCTTCTCAGCAACTCTTTTTGCATCCATTATATCCTGACCAGCGCAACATTGTCTTCCTTCTTTTGGTTGTTTAGTGTCATCATAAAGTTTTAGAGTTATACCAGTAACATCGTAACCCTCTTGTTTCATCAAGCCTGCTACTACTGATGAGTCTACGCCGCCAGACATAGCTACTACAACTTTGGTTTCTTTTTTAGCTTTATTAATTCCTAGTGAATTCATATTTAAAAGTATATAATATATTTAATTATTTATTTCCATAATGCTTATTGATTTTGAACCAGGTGATTATGTTAAAAATCCTGCAAACAAAGATTGGGGAATAGGTCAAGTTCAATCTATAATTGGTAATAAAGTGACCGTTAATTTTGAAAATTACGGAAAAAGAGTAATAAACGTGGAAAATGTCAAACTAGAAAAAGTAGATAATGGTTAAAAGTGAGTTAAAACATTTGGCTGAGTCTTTGATTGAAACTTTTAATTTTGCTGGAAAAGAGTCTATAAGACTTTACAGCGAGGGATTAAAAATAGAAATAAAGTCTGATAAATCACCTGTAAGTAATGGTGACTTAAGGGCAAATGACCTGATAACCAAAAAAATTTCAGATTTAACACCTAATATTCCTGTTATTTCAGAGGAAACTGTTAATTTAAAAAAAAAAAATAAATCAACTATTTTTTGGCTTATTGACCCTATTGACGGAACTAAAGAATACATTTCTGGAAAAGATGAATACACTTTAAATGCTGCTCTGGTTATAAATACAGTTCCAGTCTTAGGTTTAGTAGGAGTTCCAAAAAAAAACAGGCTTTTTTTTTCTTATTCACCTGGAGAAAGTTATTTAATTGAAGGAGGAGAAACTAAAAAGATTAATTGCAAAAAAAAACAACCTGCTAATAAAGTTGTAGCACTTTCTAGTGTAATAAAACCATCTGATTTAATTCTTAACAAACTTAAAAAACACAACGTGACTTCAATAGTTAAAATGGCAAGTTCATACAAATTTTGTGTAATAGCTACTGGAGAATATGATATTTATGCAGCAAGAGAGAGAGCAAATGAGTGGGATTATGCTGCTGGTCATGCCGTGGCACAAAACGCTGGGGCTATAATAACTACTTTAGATGAAAAGCCATTTTTATACGGAAAGGAAGATTATAGAAATCCAAGCTTGCTAATTAAACGATCAGATAACTTAAATGTTTAAAACTATATTAATAATTATTTTATCAGTCACTTTTTTTGGAGTTTTATTTTTTATTCTAGTGAGGAACGCACTAAAAAGAAGGTTGGATTATTTAGTAGAGGAGGAAAAAAAAAGAAAATCAAATAAGCTTGATTAGTTTGTTAAATTCAATTGCATCGAGATTTAAAACTCTTTTAGATAGATCAAAACTAAATCCGCCTCTTGCTAAGATACCCATATCTTTTTTATAAAATAATTCTCTATTACTTTCAGGTCTTAGTGGACCAATTCTTCTTCTTTTACAAAGTTTTAATGCAGAGACAAAATCTGGTTCTATTTGATTATTTTTAATTTTATCAATACTCTCTTTTACATATTTTTCATCAATGCCTTTTCTTCTTAATGATTGATTTATTTTATTTAATGAGTATCCCCTTCTAAGAAACATTCTTGCTTTAGAATCAGAATACATCGCATCATTTAAAATTTTATTATCTTCCAAAGTTGAAATAATTTTATCTATAATATGAGTAACCTCTTTTTTTGATTTGCTTCCTTTAATTTTTGTTAAATATTTCTTAAGCAAATAAACTTTTAGCTGTTGTTTTGATGGATTATATTTTTCGAGGTATGAATAAGCTAAATCTTTTAAATTTGTTGTAAGATCTTCGAAATCACTTTTATTTGATGTGGGATTCATTAATTTAATATATTATATTATTTTTATGATAAATGATCTATTAGCTTTAATAAATCCCGAAACAATTTATTTAGTTGCTAATTGGGGTGTTATTCCATTTTGGTTATTACTGATAATTTTTCCAAATCATGGTATTACATCATTTTTTGCTCAGTCTATTATTGCTCCGTTACTTTTAGCTACAGGATATGCCTATTTTTCTTATAATCTTTATTTAGATAATAGTATGTTCGCTGGATTTGAGCTTTATACGGGTTTAGACGGTTTATATTCCATATTCGCAGATGAAAAATTATTGTTGATATTCTGGTTACACTTTTTGGCAATAAGTTTATTTACCGGCACATGGATACTAAGAGACTCTAGACGTTTTTTAATTCCAAAAATAATTACTATCCCGTCACTCGTTTTAACTTATTTTACCGGTCCCATAGGTTTAGTGTTTTATTGGTTTTTGAGAATTTTCTTTGCTAAAAAAATTAGCTTTAATGATTAAACCTTTTGATTTTTATTTTGACTTTATTAGTCCTTACTCTTTCTTAGCTCATAAAGAAATAAGAAAAATTGAAAACAAAGCCTCGATAAAGGTAAATTACAAACCAATTCTTTTAGGGGGGTTGCATAACTTACATGGTATCAAAGCGCCAGCTTTTATACCTGCAAAAGCAAAACATATGATTAGGGATTGTAAGTTGATAGCTGAAAAAAATAAAATTAAATTTAAATTTAACTCTTATTTTCCGATTAGAAGTTTAAATTTGATGAGAGGGGTGTTTGTAGCCGAGGAAGATAATTATAAAAGTTACTATATAGACAGTATTTTTGACTCAATTTGGCGAGATGGTTTAAACATGAACGACGAAAATATTATTCTAAGAGTCTTAAAAAATTTAAATGTAAATCCAAAGACTTTTGCTTTAAGAGTAACTTCATCTTCTATTAAAGACACATTAAAAAAAAAGACTAGTGAGGCATACGAGAAGGGTATTTTTGGCGCTCCAACTTTTGTATCAAATAATAAATTATTTTGGGGGCAAGATAGAATTGAGTTTGTAATAAAAGAAGCAAGTAAATAAATTATTTTTTTTCTTTTTGAATAACTTTAAGTCCTACATTTTTTAAAGCATCAAACCCTCCATTTGCATTAGCAACATTTTTAAAGCCCATATCAACGAGGGTTTTTGTAGCTAGCGCAGATCTAAAACCCATCGCACAGAAAAAAACCATTTTTTTTACGTCTTTGATTTTATTCTCTTGAAAATAGCTGCTATTAGGATCCAGCCAGAATTCTAACATTCCTCTAGGAATATGTTTTGAATTTTCAATTGTGCCATCCCTCCAAAGCTCCCTGATATCTCTAACATCTATCAAAGTAATCTCATTTTTCTCCATCAAACTCTTTACTTCTGTCGGGCTTAGCGTTTCAATAGACTTGTTGGCTTCCTCTACTAATTTTTGCGAAGATTTAATGTTCATAGAAGTAGAATATAAACTAATATATATATTTGACCATAATGAAAAAAATAGAAAATACAAAAAAAACTAACTTATTTAAAAAATTTTTCATTAAAATATGTAGAATTTTTGGATTTGAAATTATCGATCAGTCTAACTTTAGTTCTCCAACTCTTGGTAAAAATTTAAACGAAACCCTGAGTGAACAAGGAAAAAAATCAATTACTATTCCTCTTGGTCAAGTAAAAATAAATAAAAAAATAAAATCCCTTAAAATTATTGTGCGAACTTGTACTTCTGAGTTAATTATGGATCAGAACAAAAGAAGGATTTTTGATTGTGGAAAAAATGAATATACTTTCAGATCTCTAAGATCGTTAATCAAGTCTACAAACCAAGCAATAGACAAATTCAAAGATATTAATTTTGAATTAATTGTCACTGACACTAACTCACCTAATGAAGATCTGGAAAAAATTAGAGAAATAATGAGTGATTTTAAAGCTAATAGTAAACTTTCTTCTATCAATTTAAATAACTTTAAAAATAAGATTAAAGAGGGCTACTCAAAAGCAAAATTTTCGAATATGGCCAATTTTTATAATTCTTTGATAATTGCTAAAAATGAAGATGCAGATCTAATTTATTTTGTTGAGGATGATTATTTACATTCATTAAACTCTATTAATGAGATGATTTTATCTTATGAAAAGTTTAATTCTATTTTTTCTAAAGAAGTAATACTTTTACCATCAGATTATCCATATTTATATACTAAGGATGAAAACACAAAAATTTACTTAGGCGAGAAATATCATTGGAGATTAGTTCGAGAAAGTTTGGTTACTTTCATGATTAGTAAAGATCTAATCGACAAATATTTTTCTAAATTAGAAATTATGGGTAAGGAATGGGTGGACCCTTGGGAAAAGCCCCTTCATGATATTTACCAAATACATCCATGTCTTTCACCAATACCATCTTTGGCTATCCATTGTGCAAACATTAACTCTATATTCGGAGTGTCTCCGTTTATAGATATAAAAAATCTCTGGGATCTTAATGAAAAATAAAAAAGGCCCGAGTTACCGGGCCTTTTAAATAACTTATTAACGAGGGGGAAATAAGTTATTAATCTCTAATTGCGTATGCCTGTACTCCGATTTCGGCTTTGTCCGTACCTAGTCTCTCAGCCTCTTTACTTACTCTTAAACCAATTGTAGTTTTTAATGCTACAAATACCGCGTAAGAAAGAACAAAACTAAATAGCACTACTGATAATGTTCCAACGAACTGAGTGCCAAAAGAAGTATCGCTATTGGTTGCTGGGACTATTAAAGTACCAAAAATACCAGCAAACATGTGAACCGGAATAGCACCCACAACATCATCTAAACCAAAACCTTCTAGCATCTTAGTTCCGAAATACATAATTATTGCTCCTATTGCTCCTATAAATAACGCAGCTAATGGACTAGGTGTTAATGGTTCAGCAGTAATCGCTACTAAACCTGCTAAAGCACCGTTTAACATCATAATTACGTCTGTTTTTCCACCGATTAAACGACTAACTGCGGCTCCAGCGAATGTACCAGCTGCTCCAGCTAAATGAGTGTTTACAGCTATTTTACTAATAGCAGTTACATCATCAAAAGTACCCATTGCAAGTTGACTCATACCGTTAAATCCGAACCAACCAAACCAAAGTAGGAAAGTGCCTAAAGTAGTAAGCGGGATACTTGATGCTGCGAAAGGAACCATAACTCTTTTAGATCCAGATCCAGTAAATCTACCGGCTCTAGCACCTAAAACTATTACACCCGCAAGTGCTGCTGACCCTCCGCATGCATGGACTAAAGTTGATCCAGCAAAATCTGAAAATCCAGCAGACGCTAACCAGCCTCCACCCCATTGCCATCCCATTGATATCGGATAAATGAAGCCCGACATGATTACAGCAAACACAAAGAAAGGCCAGATCTTAATTCGTTCTGCTACAGCTCCAGAAACAATTGAGACAGTGGCACAAACAAACATAGTTTGAAAGAACCAATCAGAACTATCTGAATAACCAGTGCTAATTTTAGAACCCTCGCTCCACATTGAAAATGAACCTATATAACCACCTTCTGGTATGCCATAAGCCATTTGATAACCAAATAAGAAAAAAATGATCGAACACAGTGCAAATTTTCCTATGTTTTTTGCAGCAATTGTCGAAACACTTTTATTTGTAACCAACCCACTTTCTAACATACAAAAACCTGCAGCCATAAAAGCTACCAAAACTCCACCAATGTAAAAAGCAAGTGAATTGAAAATATATTGACCTTCTTCAGAGACAGCTGCCTCTGCAAAAGTTGGTGCTGATATAATGCTTAAAGCGAATATAACAGCTGCCAGATTAAATAATTTTTTCATAAAACTCCTTTGTTAAGAGCCTTATATTTTTTTTTTTATTTCTTGGAATTGAAAAGACCTAATTTTAGCTATGCAGTTTTTGCAAGTAGTTAGCCCTTATTTGAGTTTTTTCAAATAAGGGCTAAATAAACCGTTTATCGGTTAAACATTTCTTTTAAGCTTTTAGCAGGTAAAAATTTTACCTTCTGTGATGCAGCTATTTGTATTGACTCACCAGTTCTCGGGTTTCTTCCAACTCTAGCTTTTCTTTTAGCTACTTTGTAAGTTCCAAAGCCTGCGATTTTCACTGTATCATCATTTTTCAAAGCATCTAAAATGATGGTTGTAATTGAATCAAATGTTCTCTCAGCGTCAGCCTTGCTTTGACCCAGTGTGGACGATATTTTAGCTACTAATTGTTTTTTATTCATTTTAGCCCCTTTTTTTTCTAATCTGAACAAAAAACCAATAAAATCAATAATAATTTGGTGTTTCACGTAAATATCAACACTATATATTGTAGGCCTAAAAAATGTTGATTTTATTGACTTTTTTAATAAAAAAAATGGCTTAAAATAAGCCTAAATCTCTTAAATCGTTAAAAGTTGTGAAAAACATTAAAGATAGAAGCAAAAAAAGACCGATTCGAAAGAATCCTTCCTGGGTTTTTTGTGTCAAAGGTCTACCTAAAATCTTCTCAAAAGCGTAAAACATCAAATGCCCCCCATCTAGCATAGGAATTGGTAATAAATTTATGAATCCTAAGCTTATGGAGATGTAGGCCATAATACTTAAAAAAGCTATAAAGCCTAGTTTGGCTACTTGTCCAGTTATTTTAGCTATTTTAATGGGTCCACCAAGTTGAGTAGTGTCTCCGGTCCCTTTAAACATTGAAATAATAAAATTCCAAGACGCATCAATTACAAACCAAGTTTCTTTAATGGCATAAAATAGTGCAGTTGCCGGGCCTAATCTCTCTCTATTTATCTCGTCGTTTAAAGGAGCTATTTTTATTCCGATTATCTTTTTATTTGCTTTATTGCCTAAAGAGTCCTCACCTTTAACGACCTTAGGTTTGACAAAAAATGTCATTTCACCATCATTTCTTAAAATACCAATATCAATTGTTTCCGAAGAAGATGAATTTATGAACGCTGAAACTTCCATAATGCTTTTAACATCTTTTCCATTTATAGATTTAATAATATCTCCCGACCTTATGCCTGCCTCTTCTGCTGGGCTTTCTATTTGAACTTCTTGTATTTGGGCAGGAGTAAAATCTTTTCCAGCAAACATATAAATGAATGCAAAAATAAGTATTGCTAATAAAAAATTTGCAAAAGGCCCAGCCGCTACAATTATAGATCTTTGATATAAAGGTTTAACTACAAATAATTTTTCTTGGTCTTCTTTATTGTATTTCTTTAATAATTCTTCTTGTTCTGCTTGACTGAAAACATTTCTGTCACCAAAAAATTTTACGTAACCGCCAAGAGGAATTGCGCAAAATTTCCATCTTGTTCCATATTTATCGTTAAATCCAAAAATTTCTTTACCAAAGCCAATGGAAAAATCTGTAACCCCAACGCCATATTTTTTAGCATAATAATAATGGCCATATTCGTGGATAAACACTACAACTGTAAGTAGTATTACAAAGGGGATTATAAAAGATATTAAAATTTCCATTCGTTTACTTTACTAAATAAAAAATTTCTAAAAGCAACTAATCTTGCATTATTTTTTAGTGATGCTGGATAAACAAAATGAGTTTCTGTTGGCTTACCGGGATCGTTTGGTAAAACTTTTGTAATTCCACTTATATTATAAGTGATATAATCTGGTAAAGCAGCTAAACCAACTCCGCTTTGAACTGCAAGTAGTAGCCCATAAACACTATTAACCTTCATTAAAGATTTTCTTTTTTTCCCATCTTTTGCTCCAATTTTTAACACCCAATCAGGATTATAAACAGGTGATGGTGCGCCTTTACCATAAGTAATGAACTTATGCTTATCCAAATCTTTTAATGTTTTTGGATAACCATTTTTTTCCAAATATTCATTTGAACCGTAAATATGATAATTAAAATCGACGAATTTTTTTTGAATTAAATTTAATTGTTTAGGTCTTCTCATTCTAATTGCTACGTCAGCTTCACGGGTTGCTAGATCAAGCTCTCTATCATCAAATATCAATTCTATTTCAATACCAGGATTAAGATCCATAAATTCTTTTATTCTTGGAGTTAACCATGTAGTTCCAAAACTCACGACAGTTGTAACTATTAATTTTCCGTTTAATTTATCTTTTTGACCACTAAGATTTGACTCTACATCTTTCAACTTTGAAATAATTTCATGAGCTGATTTAAAAAGGTACTCCCCATTTTCTGTTAAAACTAATCCTCTAGCGTGACGCTCAAATAATTGAACTTTTAGATCATTCTCTAAGCCTTGTATTTGGCGACTTATTGCTGATTGGCTTAAATTTAGGATGGTGGAAGCTTTAGTAAAACTTGAGGCCTCAGCTACAGTATGAAAGATCTTTAATTTATCCCAATCCATATCAATTTTTGATTATAGTTTATTTATTTGGATTTACTATAGCTCTTCCAAAGAACTCGCCTTTTAACAGTTTTGGAAAGGTATCTAGAAGTTCAGTAAACGATAGCTCTTTTGTAAATGATTGAACTTTAGAAAAATCAATTAATTTTGCAGCTTCGCCCCAAATAAATACTCTCCTTTTTAAAGAAGATCCTGACGAATCAATACCCCACAGTTTTACTCCTCTAATTATAAAGGGCATAACAGTGGTATTTATTTTTATTCCTCCTGCATTTCCACATGCAGCAACTATTCCACCTGGTTTAGTTTGTGCAAAAATTTTTGTTAAGGCTGCGCCACCGACAGTATCGACAACACCATCCCAGACACCTTTTTCTAATAGTTTACTTTCACCTTCAAATTCTTTTCTGTCAATTATATTTTTTGCACCTAAATTTTTTAGGTATTCATTTTTATCTTTTTTGCCAGTCACTGCATGAACATCGTATCCCATTTTGGATAAAATCATTATTGCAATGCTTCCTACGCCCCCTGTAGCACCTGTAACTAAAACATCTTTTACTTTTTCACCCAATAACAACTCCTCTTTTGCTCTTACAGCTGCAGCACATAATAAAGCTGTAAATCCTGCAGTACCCAACATCATAGATTTACGACAGTCTAAATCTTTTGGCATTTTAATCAAAAAATTAGAGTCAACCTTTGCATACTGCGCAAAACCACCAAAATAAGCTTCACCTACTCTAAATCCTGTTAAGATTACTTTATCGTCTTTTTTAAATTTGCTATCTTCACTTTCAATAACTGTACCTGAGAAATCTATACCCGGAACGAAAGGAAATTTTCTTACAATCTTGCCTCCATTATTTAATATTAAAGCATCTTTGTAATTAAGACTTGAATAATCTATTTTGACTAAAACGTTTCCGTCTTTAAGATAACTTGTATCTATTTCTTTAATTTCTCTTGTGAATTTTTCATTTTGATTATTTATTACTACAGCTTTAAATTTTTGAGACATTATTCTTTAATATATCTTAGATATCTATTTTGAATACCCAAGTCTTCTCTAAAAGACCCTAAAAAATAATTAGTGACAGTTGTAGCCTTTTCTTTTTTAACACCCCTCATAGTCATACATTGATGTGCAGCATCAATAGTTACAGCTACTCCTTTAGCGTCTAATGAGTTCATTAAAGTTTTTGCTATCTGCATTGTAAGTCTCTCTTGAGTTTGAAGTCTTTTAGAAAATATCTCAACAGTTCTTGCCAATTTGCTCAATCCTACTACCTTCTTATTTGGGATATAAGCAACATGAGCCACTCCAATTATAGGGGCCATATGATGCTCACAGTGGCTTTCAAGTGTAATATTTTTTTCTACAACCATATCGTCATATCCCTCTACGTCTCCAAAAGTTTTTGATAAATCAGCTTCAGCATCTTGATGATAACCTTTAAAATATTCCTTAAATGCTTTAATCACTCTTTTAGGTGTTTCAACAAGACCTTCTCTATTTGGATCTTCGCCTATCCATTGGAGAATGGTTTTAAATGCCTCTTCGGCCTGTTTATCTGAAACTTCAGGCTTATTTGAGGATCTTTTGCTAGCATCTTTTACTAATTTCATCGTTAAAGGTTTTATAGGACATATTTGATTAATGCAAATTGCTATTTTGTCTTTTTTTTATTATTTTACGTTCATGTTCAAAAAAAGAGAAAGCATATTTGAGGTAGAAGAGGGAAAATTTTTATCTCCTAAATTTGATAAAGATGGGCTAATTCCAGTAACTACCTCTGATAGTAGCTCAGGCGAGCTATTGATGCATGGTTATATGAATAAAGAAGCTTTGAAAAAAACAATTGAAACTAAAGAGGCACATTATTGGAGCAGATCCAAGAAAGATATATGGCACAAAGGAAAGACAAGTGGCTTTGTACAAAAAGTTATCGATTTAAGAATAGATGATGATCAAGACTCATTATGGATGTCGGTAGATATAGGAAACGGAGCAAGCTGCCATGTTGGATATAAATCATGTTTTTATAGATCAATACCATTAGGAAAAATTAAAAATTCTGATGCAATCGAATTAGAATTTAAAGAAAAAGAAAAAAAATTTGATCCTGAGAAAGTTTATAAAGGACAGCCAAACCCAACAAAGCTATAACTATGAAAGTAATAAGTCCTTTTGGTCCTAAAATTGCTAAATTAAAATTTTCGACAAAATTGATAAAAATAATTAATAACGAAGTTGATAAAATTTTAAATCAAAAGAGTTTACTAAAAAAATTAGATTACTCAAAAAAGTTAGTTGGGCAGGTAAAACAAGAATTCCAATTACCAAAACCTTTTATAAAGAAAAATTTAGAAAAAGTAATAACAAATGAAGTAAAAAAATATGTTTTTCAAACTTTAGGGAAAAAAGTAAAAAAAATTTCAGTTAAAAATTTTTGGATAGTTAGACAGTTTAATAATGATTATAATCCAATACATTATCATGATGGTCATATATCTGGTGTAGGTTATTTAAAGATCCCAAAATTTATCTCGAAAAATAATAAAAATTCAAAAATTGATGGAACAATAGATTTTATCAATGGAAATAAGATGTTTTTAAGTGATAGTATTTATAATCATCAACCAAAAGTAGGAGACGTGATACTTTTTCCACATTATCTAATGCATACGGCTTATCCATTTAAATCAAGTGGGGAAAGAAGATCTTTTTCATTTAACTTAGAACTAGATAGTAAAATTGCAAATGTTTTTTCAAGATGAGTGATGAAATACAAAAAAATGTTTTTGGTGAACCTTTAGAGCCATGTTCAAATGATCCATTAACTGGATGGTTTAGAGATGGATGTTGCAATACAGACAAAAATGATAAAGGTGTTCATACGGTTTGTGCAAAGGTGACAGATAAATTTCTAATTTGGTCAAAAAAAGTGGGGAATGATTTAATTACTCCACATCCGGAGTTCGGGTTTCCAGGTTTAAAGGATGGTGATTGTTGGTGTGTTTGCGCTACTTGGTACGCAAGAGCGATTGAGGAAGATGCAGCTTGTTCAGTTTTATTAAAAAAAACTAATATTAAAACATTAGAGCTTATTCCAATCGAAAAGCTTAAAAAATTTGCTGTTGATTTGTCTTAGTAAACTTTTGTTCCTCGCGTTTTTATAATCAACTCAAGTTCTCCAAACTCTTTACAATTACAACTTTTTAAAACTTCTAATCTTTCATTAGCTTTGTCCATACGATTTGTTTGAACATATAACTCTCCTAAATACTCATTAATCCCGTTATGGTTAGGATTTATATTTAAGCCTTGAAGATAAAATTTCTCTGCGATTTCAAAGTTCCCTATTTTTCTCGAGGTAAATCCCATATAGTTTAGGATATCAGGATTTTTTTTATCTGTTTTTAGAGCTTTCTCTAATTTTGTAAATGCTTGTGAGTAAAGCTTTTTAGCTTTATCTATTTTTTCTTTTTTTTCTAATTTGCCAGCACGTTTAACTAATTTAACAGCATCATCGTACAATGAAGCTTCAGAAGAGCCTCCGCCATCACCACCTGCAGCAAATGAGCTAGTACTTAGTAATAAAGAAATAATTGCTATATATATTTTTTTCATATGAGTATATTTAAGGTTATTTATAAGAAATGTTATGCGACAGATGATCTACCCCCATCTACCCCTAGAATTTGACCTGTTATCCACGAACTCTCATCGGTTAAAAGAAATTTTGCTACAGAAGCAGAATCACCACCTTCGCCAATCCTTTTCATGGGATGCATTTTAGCGATACCCTCTGCTACTTTTTCATTTTTAAGAAGGAAGTTAGAAATTTTAGAATTAGTTAAACTAGGTGCAATACAATTAACTCTAACATTAGGAGCAAACTCAGCAGCTAATGCTAAAGTCAAACCCTCTATTGCCCCTTTAGCAGATGAAACAATCGCATGATTAGGGAAACCTTGTTTAACTGCTACTGTCGAAAATAAAACTATCGACCCTTTGTTTTTTTTTAAATTATCTGCTAGCGATTTTATAATCTCGGTCGCTGAAATAAGATTTAAATTAAACGACTGCATAAAGTCGCTTTTTTTTGTTAGTCTAAGAGGTTTTAAATCTATAGAGCCTACACAAAAAGCTAATCCATTTATCGGCTCATCGATTAAATCATTTAATATTTTTTCAGAGAAGTTTTCTTCTAATACATCACAAACAGTAAAAGATGAATTTAAATTTTTCGCTAGTTCAGATAAAGTAGCCTGATCCCTTCCTACTAAATGAACTTGCTCACCACTTTCCACTAATTTTTTAGCTAGGGAAGATCCAATTGATCCAGTTGCGCCTAAAATCACTTTTTTCATAACTAAAAATATCATTATTAAAGGTTATTTACATGCAAATAATGACGCGTGTAATATATAAATAAAGTATGTATTTTGTTGCTTATGAAGCTTTTTATAATTTTAGGAAATCAACTATTTAACCCAAAATATCTCTCAAATTATAAAGACCATGTTTTCTTTATGGCTGAGGATTATGGGTTATGCACTTTTGAAAAACATCATAAATTAAAAATACTATTATTTTTGTCTTCAATGAGATCGTTTAAGGACGAACTTAAATCAAAAAATTTTAATTTAATATATAAAGATATAAATAAAGATTTTAAGTTATCCTATGAAAAAAAATTAGAAAAGACTATTAGAGAAAAAAAGATAAAAGAAATTACTTTTTTCGAGATTGAGGACAAATTTTTTGAAAAAAGGATATTAAATTTAGGAAAAAAAAATTCACTTAAAATTAACCAGGTTAGATCTCCAATGTTTTTAATGGAGAGACAGGAATTTAAAGATTACCTTTCTAAAAATAAACGACCTTTTATGGCAAATTTTTATAAAATTGTGAGAACAAAAATGAATTTACTAATGAATAAAAACGGCACTCCCAAAGGAAATAAATGGAGTTTTGATGAAGACAATAGAAAAAAACTTCCAAATAATATTAAAGTTCCCGTAATTTCTAAGATAAAAGAGACAAAGGAAACTGTTGTTCTTAAAAAATTTATTAATTCTAATTTTAAAGACCATCCTGGGAATACTGATAAGTTTTGGTTTCCAACAACAAGAAAAGACGCAAATAAGTGGTTAGATGAGTTTTTAAAAGAAAGGATAAAGCTTTTTGGAGATTATGAGGATGCTGTAACAGATAAATCTAATACTGTTTTTCATAGTGCACTTAGTCCACTAATAAATTTAGGTTTAATAGCTCCTGAAGAGATAATAGAGAAGTTAAGAAAAATTGAAAATAAAGTACCTATGAATTCCTTGGAAGGCTATATTAGACAGATTATAGGTTGGAGAGAATTTATGAGAGGTATTTATCAAAACTATGATCAACGATTAGATAAAACTAATTTTTTTAATCATAAAAGAAAAATGAAAAAATCTTGGTATGACGGAAATACTGGTTTAGATCCGTTAGACCATGCAATCAATAATGCTAAAAACTACGGTTGGTCACATCATATAGAAAGACTAATGATATTGGCAAACATAATGAATCTTTGTGAGATAAATCCTAAACTAGTTTATAAATGGTTTATGGAAATGTTTGTAGACTCATCTGACTGGGTGATGGCACCAAATGTTTATGGAATGGGATTATTTAGTGATGGCGGTATATTTGCAACTAAACCTTATATTTGTGGTTCTAGTTATTTTCTAAAAATGATGCATTTTAAAAAAGGTCCTTGGTGTGATGTAATGGATGGATTGTATTGGAAGTTCATAGATAGACATAAGAAATTCTTCTTAAAAAATCCCCGTCTTGCGATGATGGTTAGAGTTTCTGAAAAAATGAATAAAGAGAGAAAAACTAGAATTTTTAAAGCTGCCAATAATTTTATAAAAGAAAATACTAATGGTTAAAGTTTTTTTTAATAATTCATGTAATATTTGTAGAGCTGAGATTAATCATTATAAAAAACATAGTGATAACAGCGTAGAATGGGTAGATGTAACTAATAATGAGGAAGCTCAAAAAATTACCTCAAAATCATACAAAGAACTTTTAAGAAGAATGCATGTTATACAAGATGGCAAATTAATTGATGGAGCAGAGTCTTTTTTAATAATTTGGAAAAATGTTCCTAAATATAATTTTTTATATAAAATATTTAAAATTAAACCTCTGTTTTTCTTATTGAGTATTGTCTATGAGATTGCTGCTTATTTCCTATTTGTAAAAAATAAACATCTTCTGAACGATGAAAAAAGCTAATTTGCCAAAAAAAACTTGTCCAGTTTGTAATAAGCCTTTTAGTTGGAGAAAAAAATGGAGACTTAATTGGGATAAAGTAAAATATTGTTCGAAAAAGTGTTCTTCTAAATAAATTATTGTAAATTAAAACTAGATAATATTTTAGGAATGTTATTTTTAAAATTAAAAAATCCTTTGTTAGAAAATTGCCAAGAAAATTTATCTTCCTCGCTCAAAACAAAGTTTAATTCTAAATCTCGCTTTTTTCTCATAGTATTTAAATAAGAAAAATTTTCTCCAATGCTTGGGTGGACAACATCAAAAGAGTTAACTTCATCTATTATAGTTTGCAATTTTACTTCATCTATGATTTGTAAATCTTCAAATCTTTTTTTTTGGTCATCAATTATTTTTGTCTTATAGTCTAGTACTTTTTGCTCAAGCCTTAACTTTCGAGCTTCATTACTCAATAAAACTAAATAAATATTTTTGTATTTTTTTAAATTTTTATTTTCTAAATTTAATTCGTTTTCAAAAACTAGTAAATTTTCATTTGAATTATCTTCTGTAATAAAATTAAGCGTGTTTAATTTGTATTCTCTAGTGTCTGTTAAAGGAGAGGGGTTTTCATTTAATTTAACATTCTTATATTTATTATTAGTAAACTTACTGATATTCCATGACTTAGCAACGTAGTGTTTGCCCTTAGTTTGTAAGCCCGCAACCCATCTCCAACTCAAAGTATTAGAGGCGGCGTCACCATCGTATAAATGTTTCATAAAAAACTCTGCACCTTTCTGCCAAGGTAAATTTAAAGTAAATATCCAAATGCTAGCAAACCACATTCTTGTATGATTATGTAAATAATTATTTTCTATAAGCTCTTTTACCCAATCATTAAAACATTCAATTTGAGTTTCGCCATTAATAGCTTTTTTATAATTATCATCTTCCTTTAGCCCTTTTAAATCCTCTATAAAATCTGACCAAACTTGAGGTCTAAGCTCCAGCCATCCTTTCCAATAAACTCTCCAAAAAATTTCTTGAATATATTTTTCAACTTTTTGAAAAGGAAATTTAGATAAAACAGTTTTTGCAACCTCATATTCAGTTATCAATCTATGAGATATGTAAGGTGATAAGCAAGATACATTTGATTTGTTTTTTGGCCCTAAATCAAAATTTCTTTTAAAACTATAATTTGCTAATTCACTGTTTATAAAAGCGTCGAGCTGTTTTAAGGCTCCCTCTCTTGAGATTTCGAATTTCATTAGTCCTCGTCATCCCTCCACTCATCAATAAAAAGCTTCCAACACGCAAAAGATACACAAACTATACCTACGCAAAAACCAAGAAGTACACCATTATGCTTACCTAAATATATTGTTCCATAGTGAGTGCTAAGTATTGGTGGCACTACTAATATTGCGCCAATAATTAAGTATCGAATTGCAAAAGGAGGTCTTTTCAAATTGAATTTCCTTGATCAATTGGCATTGAAACTGCTGTTGTAAACCAACAATTTGTACAATTTTCTTCATTACCTTTACTTACATGCCATTCATAAAAAAATTGTTGCTTCTCATTGTTTAAAACTTTTACCCCATAAACAAATTTATTTTCAGTATTCGTAATTAAATCTATTTTATGTGAAAAATGGTTTAAAAGTATTCTATAATGAACATCATAAAGCATAATTCTAAATCTGGGGTATGGACCGGTCATTTTTTTATTATCAGGATGAGCAAATATCCAAGTTTGTTTTATGCCGTTATCTTTATCGTCATTATTTTTTAGAGCATCTAATTGTATTTTAATTACATCATAAGCAGATAAATTTTCAGCTGGTTTTATCATTTCTGCATTTGCAGAATTAACAAAACCCACAAAAAAAATTGCTATAATTATTTTTTTCAATTCCATATTTTTCTCAAGGTATCTTCCCTTTTACACGCCTTTTTGTACATTAGATAACGAATAAAATTTTTTTCGTAATAATCTTGGTGATAATCTTCAGCTTGGTAAAATTCCTCAAATTTCCATACTAAAGTGACAATTTTTTCATCAAATTTTTTTTCTAAATTTTTAAACGACTTATCTATAAATTCTTTTTCTAGTTGATTTTGATAAAAAATTACTGATCTATAGCTCTTACCTTTGTCGCAAAATTGACCTTCTGAGTCGAAAGGATCTATATTTCTCCAAAAAATATTTAGCAATTTCTTATAACTTACTTTATTTGGGTCATAAGTTATTTCTATGGCTTCTACATGACCTGTATCTTTGTAAACAACATCATTATAAGTAGGATTTTTTAAATGCCCACCTGAGTAACCTGAAACTGTTGATAAAACACCCTCAACTCCATCGAAGGACTCCTCCATACACCAAAAACATCCTCCGGCAAAATATACTTTTTTAAAATCTTTTGATTGAATAGAAGTGCTTACTAAACAAAATAAAATTATAAATAAATATTTTATCATAAATTAATGATATATTAATCATTATGAAAAACGATGATCATATTGTCATAGACAGTAATAAAGAAACTGCAGATAATGTTTGTGAAGAATGCAAAAAAGAAGACGAAAGTGTGAAGCAAAACTTAATTATGTATAGTTATAAAATTTGTAACAGCTGTAATTTGTCTAAAACTATTTTTCCCCTTTAAAATCCTTTAAATAAAACAATTATTAAGAACAAGAAAAATGCTTGAAACAACCATGACACCACTACGACTCCAAAGGCTTTCCAAAGACTTTCGTAATCTAAGGCAGATTTGACCGCGACGACCATACAAGCTAGCATCCAAAACGCAGAACCTATAAAAGTTACAGTCATTAATTCAGGTGTAACACCAAAAACTCTAATCAGTCCTGGTGCACTGGAAAAACCTATAGTTCTTAAAAGTTCTCCATGATTACTTTTTGTGTTTGGATCTCTAAATAATTTTACTCCAACGAAATAAATCACATAAGCCCAGACATACCAGCTCAAGAGAGATAATGCGGGAGCCACTAAAAAATTTGAAGCACCTAAGTGTATTGATCCGACTCCAGCAGCTAAACTAGATAAAACAACTACTAAACCAGCTTGAAAAGTTGCTTTCTTATCTTTCTCTACTTCCTCATAAAGATCAATATCTATTTTTATGGCTCTGAAGACTCTATTTATAAATATATTAATCATTATTTTGTAAAAGGTTTTAGTAATCTTATAATCTTTTTATGTAAAGCTTTATTAGATGAAGCTATAATATTTCCTCCATTTTCCGCAGGTTCATTTTTCCAATTTGTTACAATTGCTCCTGAATTTTTTATGATGGGTATTAAAGGAAGGATGTCGTAAGGTTTTAAATTAGCTTCAATAACAGCATCGACCGTACCCTCTGCTAATAAACAATAATTTAACGCATCAAAACTGGCTAATCTAAAAGACCAACCAAATTTTTTGATAATTTTTTTTTGTCTTTCATAACTAATTGTCCCATGAAAATTTCCAATGATCTTGATAGTTTTAAGATTGCTATTATTAGAGGATCTTAAGATTTTTTTTTTTGACTTTTTAATTACATAGGATTTATTTTTATCATTAATATAGTACTTATTTAATTCAGGAAAATTAGCTAAACCTATTAAAGATTTTTCATTATGAGATAAACTAATTAAATTAGACCAAGTAGGAGCGCCGATTACAAAGGCTTTAGTTCCATCAATTGGGTCTATTGACCATTTAAAATTACTATTTAAAAATTTATCTTTAAATTCTTCTCCAATAATTGAGTCTTTAGGGAATTTATTATTTATCATCGATCTTATATATTTTTCGAAGGCTTTATCAAGATTTGTTACAGGATCATAACCATTCTTGGATTTTAATTTATTTTGAACAATTAAATTGGACTTGGATTTTTTTTTATAAAATAAATTAAGTTTTGCAGGAAAATTTTTTAAAAAATTGTAATATTTTGAATAATTCATAAAAAGTTAAATTAAATTTCTTATTTTTTTACTAAAATATTTTTTTATTAACTGGAAGAAAGAAATTTTTTTTTCAACAGTAAATTTGGGTCTCTCTCTCATTTCAAAATTGTCTTGCCAATAAAATTGCAAAATAAAACTATCTTCATAATATTTCTGAAATTTCCATGATGTCCCGACAGATAAAAACTTTTCGATAGCATCTATCTTTTTTGTATAATAAAGAATATTTTCATCATCATTAAACTCAAACCACCATTTATGTCCTAGATCAGGTTCATCAGAACCAAATACTAAATTATCATAGAATTTTGTAGGTAATTCAATATATCCGCTCTTACCAATTCTAGTGAGTTCACTTTTAAATTCTAACAAATTAGGCACATGTTCTAAAACATGGCTAAGTATAATATAATCAAATTCTTTATCTTTAAATGGAAGTTTTTTGTTTGGTTCAATTTTTGTATATTCAAGATTAATTTTTTTAAAACTTTCAGTGTGATCTTGAATATCAGCAAAATGATTTGCTTCTTTCCAATAATTAGCCAAAGAGCAGCCCAAATCTAAAATTTTTAAATTTTTATTTTTTAATAAAAATTCTTTTTGGGTATTTTTGTGAGTTCTTTTTATAGGCATGTTAATTTAATTTATAAATAGAAAAATTCAAAACAAAAGCATAAATTGACCAGAAAAAATACGGTATCATTAGATAAAAACTTATTTTGTTCATAAAAAAATAATTTTTCATCAAGATTAAAATGAAAATTAAGATTATAGATAAATTAAGTAATGCTAAGCCAATTTGATGTAAGCCAAAAAAAATTACACTCCATAAAGCATTAAACACTAAGTGAATTATATAGATTTTTAATAATTTAGTATCAAAAGAATTAATCCATACTTTCCAAATAGCCAAAGACATTAATATGTATAAACATGTCCACACCGGAGCAAACACCCAACTTGGTGGATTAAAACTTGGAAGAATGATTTGGGAATACCATGGTTCTTTAAAATTAGCAGTAGTAAATCCGCCTACTCCTGATGCTATAAATGTTATCAATAGTATTAAAGCTAGAGATAAAGATTTATTCTTTGTCATAAATTAAGGTATAACTAATTTATGTCTGAAAATCAGAAAAAAATATGGATTACAGGTGCAAGTAGCGGCATTGGAAAGGCAGTAGCCGAAAAATTTGCTAACGAAGGATGGAAAGTTGCAGTATCAGCAAGGAGAAAAGAACTTTTGGATGAGTTGGCTAAACATGACAACATAAGTTCATTTCCCTTAGATGTAACTAACCAGTCCCAAATAAATAATGTGTTTAAAGATATTTTAAATTCTTATGGTGGCATTGACATTTGTTTATTCTCCAGTGGAACTTATGAGCCAAAAGATGAGCAAAGTATAGATCCAGATAAAATTAAAAATGTAATTAATGTTAATTTTTTAGGTGTTATCGATTGTGTAAAAGTTGTAGAAGATTATTTTAAAAATAAAAAATCTGGACACATTTCGATAGTTTCTTCAATTGCAGGTTACAGAGGTTTACCAAATTCAAGTGGATATGGTCCCTCAAAAGCTGCTTTAACTAATTTTACTGAAAGTATTTATTTTGATTTTAAAAAATTTGGAGTGAGGGTCTCAGTTGTATCACCAGGTTTCATTAAAACTCCTCTGACCGATAAAAATAAATTTCCTATGCCATTTTTAAAAACTTCTGAATATGCTGCAGAAAAAATTTTTAATGGCCTAGTTAAAGGAAATGCTTTTGAAATTCATTTCCCAAAAGGTTTAACTTTAACTTTAAAATTTTTAAGAATATTGCCTTATAGACTTTATCTTTTTTTAGTAGACAAATTAGTCAAGCGTTAAACTTGAGACAAAAAGACTTTTATATTTGGTTTAAAATTTTGTATTATAATTTATGAAAAAAAAAATTTATAAAAACCTAATTGTAGGAGGATTTTACTTTTTTTTAATAAAAGGGTTAATATGGCTTGCTTTAATCGTTGCAGCTGCCTTAGGAATAGGTAATTTTTTTTAATATGTACATAGCAATGAATAGGTTTAAAATAGTTCTAGGAAAAGAAAAAGCTTTTGAAGACGTGTGGAAAAATAGAGAAACGCATTTAGAAAATGTGCCGGGATTTAAAAAGTTTAATTTAGTTAAAGGGGAAAAAAATGAGGATCATACTCTTTATGCATCACATAGTATTTGGGACTCAAAAGAAGATTTCATAAATTGGACTAAATCTGAAGCTTTTAGACTTGCGCATAAGAATGCTGGTCAACATCAAAATTTATATTTAGGTCATCCTAATTTTGAAGGTTTTGAAAAGGTAATTTAAAAATGGAAAATGGAGAATTAAAAAAAGAATTTAAAGTTTTAAATTTAACTATTGAAAAGCTATCGCTATATTACGGTGTCTTTCTAATTATTTGGGGAGTAACAGTAAGTTTTGTCAGTGGGAGCTCTTCAGCAACTTCTTATATTCCGACTTTTTTGGGAGTCCCTTTATTTATTTTTTCATATTTAGCTATAAAGTTTTCAAACAAAAAAAAATTATTTATGCATATTGTTGTAATTTTTGGTCTAATTATTTTTCTTGGCGGATTGGATTTTATTAGAACTTTAATAAGTGGATATGCATTTGAAAATTTTTGGGCGGATACATCTAAAATAATGATGCTGCTGACTGGTCTTTACTTTTTAATTCAATGTATAAGGTCGTTTATTTTCGCAAGAAAAAATAGAGAGTAAAGATATTAATTCTTATAAATTTGACTCAACAAATTCCCAATTAATTAATTTATCGAAAAAATTTTCTAAATAGGCTGGTCTTTTATTTCTATAATCCAAGTAATATGAATGTTCCCAGACATCACAACCTAATATGGGTTTCATATTATTAATAATTGGGTTTTCAGCATTAGGTGATTTAGTTACTACTAGCTTATCTTCTTTTAAAGATAACCAACACCATCCAGATCCAAATTGAGTAACTCCAGCATTGATGAATTCTTCCCTGAATTTTTCAAAACTTCCAAAATCTTGTTTAATTTTATTTTCAAGTTTTGATGGAACTTTTCCACCCCCATTAGGTTTCATACACTTCCAAAAAAGATTGTGATTCCAGTGTTGGCTAGCATTATTAAAAATGCCTGCTTTTTTTTCTGAAGATGATTTTTTAATTATATCGTCCAGAGACAATTTTTCATAATCAGAACCTTTTATAAAATTATTTAAATTTGTAATATAAGTTTGGTGATGTTTGCCGTGATGTAAATCCAAAGTTTGCTCTGACATTATTGGAGAAAGAGCTGAATTAGCATAATCTAATTTAGGAAGTTCAAACATATTAATCTTTCACAAACATCACAGTTAATTCGGCTACTTTAATTCCAAATTTGGTCATTGTCGCTCTATTTATTGCCACACGCTCATCTTGCATGAAAATCCAATCATCAAATGTAATTTTGATATTTTTACCTTTTACCGGCACAAGTA
>CACOWD010000011.1 GCA_902630915.1 uncultured Pelagibacteraceae bacterium
GATTAATTCAAAGGATCCAAAATCTTTCTTAATGCCATTCAAGGGAAAATTCAAAATGATTTATTTTTTTGATAATCTAAACCAACATAATTTTATTCCTAAAGAAAATTTAAAAAAAATCGCTGAAAATTTAGGAATTAAATCTAAAATAGCTTATTCGTTTGATGAAATTAGAAAAGACAAGAATTCTCTTTATCTTTTCACAGGTAGTTTATATTGGATGGGATATTTGTTAAAAAAGAATTAGATGTGCTGGTTAATCCAGGCAACTAGGTCAGCTTTATTTGACATGCCTACTTTTTGGGAAACCAATTTCTTATCTTTGTACAAAAAAAGTGCTGGAACTCCTCTGACTGAACTCAAAGTAGGAAAGTCAGGATCAGAATCTATATCATGTTTTGCAATTACTATTTTACCTTTCATGTCTGAAGCTATAGAGTCGAGAATCGGAGAGATAGCTGCGCAAGGTGAACACCAAGTACCAAAAAAATCAAATATAATTATTTTATTTTCTTCGATTAACTGCTTATAAGTATCGTCAGTAGATTTAATAGTTGCCATTAAATTTAATTAAATATTTTTGATTTTAAAGTCAATAAAACAATTTAATGATAAATAGATATCTGTTTATAACATTGTGGTTTTGTCTTTGACCGGCCCACTTCAATTCTCTGACCAGTATCTTTGACACAGTAGATGTAATAATAAAATTCGTTGTTGTCATAATCTCTTACTTCTTCAATTCGAATTTCTGTAATTGAGTTTTCTAACTCTTTATTATTATGTAGCTTAATGATATTTGTCATTAGTATCTTTTTTATGATTGCCGTTATGAAGATGCTTATTACTTTTAACTAATAATGGTGTCACCTCATCCATTAATTCTGAATATTCTTGTTTTAATCTATTTAACTTTTCTTTCTTATCTTCCGCATCAATATATTTTTTCATTATTTCGACATCCACTACAGCTCTTTCGTAATCACGCCTATCTTTTAAGTAATAAAGATAGTTTAAAATATTTGTAGGTAAATTTATGATCCAAAGCATTAAAGTTGTTAAGGGTAATCTAAAAAGTAATTTATACTCTGTTTGTTTATAAAGTTCTTTGTAAGTAAAATAATCCTCCATTTGCTTCATATATTTAATTCTACCTTTAATACTCTTTTTAAAATGATAATAAATTCTTGTTTTCATATTTCTAAATATATTTCTCGTAGCTTGATTGCATATTAAAAAGATACTTATCAAGTTTAATTAGTTTTTTCATTTTTTCATTATCTTCATCATTTTCAGCTTGTAGTTTTAAAGTATCGAGTCTTGCAAACTGCGCTGGTATATTTGTAAATACTGAGTCGTCTCCATCATTATTTAAAATAAAACTAGCTATTCTTTTTTTTATTCTTGTATAATCTCTTTTACTTAATATCTTAATAAAATCTTCTTCAGTATGTTCCTCGTAAATAACCATTTCGGCTAAAGTCTTTATTTCATCTCTTTTAAATTTATTAAATATCTTTTTCTTTTCATCGTTTGTTTCCGCCAGATTAAATGCATCCATTAACTTTCTTTCTTCATTAGAGGGGTTTAATTTATAAATCATTTGCTCAGGCTCCAATTTTCGCTGATCATTTTCCATTTTTTCCTCTAGTCTCTCTTGTTGAATTGTTTTTATTTTATTTAATATTTCCTCTCTATTTTGACTTATAACTTTTTGTCTTCTCTCTAACTCTTTCATTCCCAGGTTTTTATAAACATCATCATTAAGAGCGTATTTTTTATCCATTAAAAGAGGCGAACGATTTGCCTTTTGTGTTCGACACCATTTAGGTGATGCATCCAGTTCTTTTTTAAATGCATCAGTGTCATTTAAAACACTCAGAATTTCTTCTGGCGATTTACGAAGATCATACGTCAAGTACCAAGAAGGGTAGATTCCTTCTCCAAGTAACGTTCCCGCATATACCTTTGCAACCCTCCATGCTTCCATCCAACAAAATATTGGCGTCGATTGTAGCTTTGGAAGTACGTCAGATTTTCTTCTTAAAGCTAGAGAAGCCTTAAAAACTTCAGGAGCTTTCTTAGCTAACAACTCTCCTAACTTCATAGTGCTTACAGTATCTCCATAACTAGTATGAGCTACAGTTTTTATATTATTCACTCTACAAACCGACTCGAGTTTATATATGGGTAAATTTTTATCGTTTAGTTCAAAAGAGATAGAATTAGGTGCAAAAAGATTTACTGATCTCACAACAGGTAATAAATCAAACGAGTCGGAATTAGTCAGATAAGGCCATCTTAAGTTCACAAATAAACTATGATTAAGCAAGACTGTATCGTAGTTATGATTATTAAATCCAACAAATATAGCTCCCATTTTTTTCCACTTAGTAAATTTCTCTTCTAATTTTTTTAACATCACGCCGTAAGTATCTTGTAGCATTAGATCATCTATATCTAATCCATTAACAAGCATTGCATCAACCTCAAGGGGTCTACTTTTTCTTGGCCTAGAGAGTAGAGTAAATTGATCTAATATTTCAAACTTATCTGTCGACAACACTCCCGATAAACTCAGTACGCTAGCTTTTGTACAAGCTCCTGAATCTGCTTCTATGTCAAACCAACAAAAATACATTTTTATTTTATGCTCTTTTCTTTTTTAAAATATTGTTTTTATTATCATCTTCAAATAATCCATCCGGAAGAATTTTTCTTATTGAAGGGTGATTGTTAATGTTTTTCATATAAGTTGTTCTTCGATACTTATTAACTAAAGCATCTATCTCGAATAATTTTAAATCTTTTTTGTTTAATATTTGATTTATATAATCTATTTCTTCATCATTAGTATTTTGATTTCTTCTTAAAAACTCTGGTATTTCAAAATCTACTTCTTGATTTGAGGTATTGTTAAATAAATTTGATAATTCTTTTGATGCTGTGAAACCTGATTTCCATATCACTTTTCCAAGAACTCTAGGATTTCCATCATTGTCAAACGCAGGAAAGGTTTGTCTAGTATATTCTTTGTTATCAGGTAATGAAATTATTTGAAACGTATCTTTAAATTCAGAAAATTGCAGCCTTCTGACACATAATCCTTTTAGCTCATTTACTAAAAATAAACCACTTTCAAATTCCTTGTTGTTTTTTAAATCTTCTCTACTATTTAAAGTTACCCTTTCAATTAAACAATCATCTCCTAATGAAATTGTAGGATGCATGTAATCGTCATTTGCTTTAAAAAAGAACAAATTGGAAAAATTTTTAATTTTGGAATTTTTTCTAATTGCACTTTTTTTTATTAAAAAACCACTTTCTTGATCATTTATAAAATTGATTTTTTTATATTCTGAAGGTGAAAAAAAATTAGGTAAAAATATTTTTCTAAGACTTTCACAAATGACATAAAAATTTTTAATAGCATTTATTTCGATTTCAAAATTTTTAAGTTCTTTTAATTTTTTTTCTCCTAGTTCGTCTTTATCATTGGTAGTTAAATTTTCTACACAATCAAACCCTCTTAGAGATAGAATATAATTTTCGTATTTTTCTGCCTCAATTATAGAAATGTATTTGTCTATTATAACTGCCTCATCTTGATCAAAAATATCATCCTTATTTATTGTTACATTTTCCCCGTCTCCAATTTTTATTCCCCTGTTTAAGCCAGAGATTGATAATATATGATGTTCTAAAGCGGGGATCAGGAGTTTCTCAATTACGCCTCCATTTTCTAGTATCATATTATAAAATTGGTCAAACCTACTTAGGTTTTTCTTTGGGTTATGTTTTTTAGCCAATGCACGGTAGATACTTAAGAGAAAGAAGTAAGAGAAACTTCTAGGAAATATTTTTTTGTCGTATCGGTAAATATAACCAACTAACGAATTTCTATGATGGCTTAAAGTTAAAGAACACTGCTGCTGTGATAAATCGGCAAACTTTAACAAATTAGTTAAAAGTAGCTTATTAATAGCCAACAATATTTTTTTAGGATCCATACTCATTATATATACTTATTTTATACAAAAAAAAAGTAAAAAAAATATAAATTTGCTGTTGACAACAGTATTTATATATGATTTAATGCATTCATGAGTAAAAATAAGACAAATATTAGGAGGTCCTTTCTTTCTTGCCTTTCTGCTCCTTTTACTTGTCTTTTTTTACTCATTAACAAAAAAGGAGAAAAAAATGCCTAAAATAAAAAAAAACAAGTCA
This sequence comes from uncultured Pelagibacteraceae bacterium, assembly GCA_902630915.1. Next base: position 4,231 of record CACOWD010000011.1, read on the forward strand.
AAAGACAATGTAGTTCCCTTCAATAAGCCAAAAATAGATAATGAGGCTGATGAAAAACTAAAGTTAAGAGAAAGTGAAAAAGACCGATTAAACACTGTATTAAGACAAAAGTGCGATGAGATAATAGAAATTATAGATACTAGTCAAATCGACAAACAGTGGGGAATTTATGCAGCTCTTTTCCATGTAAAACAAATGGGTGTATTTAATCTTCATACTTCAGATTATGATTTAGCCAACAAAACATCTTCTGATGAAATCATGAAGAATCAAAGAGAATATCTGCAAACGTCTTTTCCGCAATTTGTGAGCAATGATGAAAATAGTGAAGAAACTACAAAAAAGGTACTACACTAATGCTTGAACCCTTAATTTATACATTAGTTGGATTTGCCCTTGCCTCTGTATTTTGGTTTTTATACTTTAAGACTAAAAGCTCAAACTTAGTTGATAGATCTAAACTTGAAGAGAAAGCGCTATTAAATACAAAACTAGAGGGTCAAATTGCAGCTTTTCACAAAGAAGTTGCATTATTAAATAAAGCAAAAGATGAGATAGGTAGCACTCTTAAATTAGAAAGAGAGAATGCTAAAGAACAATTAAAAACAATTAATAATGTTGAAAAATGGAGAGTAAACACCGAAAGAGATGTAAAAAAATATGAAGAATATGTTAACGATACTAAAAACTTTGTCGATAAACTAACGGGAAACGTCAAGTATCAAGGTGATTTTGGTGAGAAACTTCTTGTAAAATTATTAGAAATACACGGGCTATCAATTAATACTGACTTTACGGTTCAAGAAGGAAGTAAAGTTTATAATCAAGTAAATGACGAACTATTACAGAGTGTTAGACCTGATGTAATTATGAATTTATCAAAAAATGATCATGTGGTTGTTGATAGTAAAGTATCACTTATTGATTGGAAAAATTTTGTAAATGAAAAGAATGATGAAAAAACTAGAAAAAGTCATTTAAAAAAACATATAGCGGCTATTGATAAACATATAACAACTCTTTCAGGTAGAAACTATCAAAAGATATTAGATAAAAATGTTTTCCCTAGTGTTATTCTTTTTATTCCATTTGTTCCTGCATATTTAGCAGCAATCGAAGAAGATACTGAATTAATGGATAGAGCTTATAAAAAGAATGTAATTTTAGCTTGTCCAGGTTCTTTATTACCGGTTATAAAAATTATTGAAACGATCAAAAGTAAAGATAAACAAATGGAGAATGTGAAAGAGATTTCAAAAAACGCTACTTTTTTAATTGATAAGTTTGTTTCGTTGAAAAAATCTCTAAAGGGTACAATTAAATCATTTAGAGACCACGCTTTGAACTTGCAGAAAGTAGTTGATACGGGTTGGGGGTCTAAAAATTCATTAGAGAAATCTTTTGAAAAGTTCCAGAAAAAACATGGTTTAAATGAAGCTAAAGATATGCCTACAAGTTCTTTGGAAGAAGACCAAATCATAGATATCAATGATCCAGAGGATAAAACAGCTGTAAACTAATATGAAAAAACACTTAGAATATACTGATGCTAAGTCTAACAAGTTCTGGGAGATAGAACTTAAAGGTAAATCGATAAATATTTGCTATGGTAGAATTGGTATTGAAAATCCAGCTAAGCAAAGCAAATCTTTTGCATCTACAGATTTAGCCAAACAGTATTACGAAAAAAAATTAAGAGAGAAGATCAATAAAGGCTACCACTAGCCTTTATTTCTTAAATAAATAATTCTTTCTTTTATTTCCTTAAGACTTCTTTTAAAGATCTTTATTTGTTTCTAGTGACACTAATTTAAATGTATTCTAAAATTTTTTTTGCAGGAATTGTTTTTTTAATCCAAGCTAATGGAATGTTTCTATCTTTTAATGCTGAAAAGTAACTTCCACAGAAAATTCCCCTGCTAACGTTACAGCCTCCAGCTTTAATTGTTTTAATAATAGCTTGTTCATAATTACTTGAGGTAATTATACAATGTATGGCACTTTTAAAATTTGAATTGTCTGAACACGCTTTGCCTAGCACATTAGTGACTTTAGTATGATCTTGATTTTTAAGTTTTAACACTTCCTGAATATCTTTAACTACTTCTTTAAAATACTTGTTTTTCATATTCAATTTTACGAATTTTTGAATAGGATTTTTTTCTCCCTGACTTGCTAAATCTATAATCTTCAATCTAGCCAAACCATAGACAATATTTATATGTGAATCTGCTATAGTTTTAATAACTTTTTTAACTTCCTTATCATCCTTGCTTACTAAAAAATAATACGGTAGTGCAGCATTGAAACCGTCTGTTTCTTGAACGACTTTTAAACCACCCTTTACCATTTTTTTACCTTTAATTTTTTGGATAGCCACAAGTGTATTTTGATGTATCCAATTTCCTTTAAGTGGTTTTAGCCATTTTGTTTTCTTGTACTTACGTCTCTCATTTAAGTTCTTAAAGTAAATAGAACCTGGACCAAAATGTGTAACTATATTTTTTTTAAAGTTTTCAAGTATTTTTGATTTTTTTTTTGAAGTTATTATTGTTTGAAACATTACTTGAGCCATATCGTTGTAACCAGAAACATTTCCAGTTGGAATAGAATAGAAAGGAGATTTATTTTCTTTTAGAAAAGCAATATCTTTTTTACCTTTAATATAGCTTTTTAATTTTTTTGGATCATAGACCCAATGTAAAGGCCTAGCAGCTGCATCAGCAACTGTGGCTCCTAATAAAATTTTTAAGCCTTCGTACATCAATTTATCTTTTTATTTATTGGTAAGCTTGAAGTTCTCAACTGTCCACACCCACTTAATGATTTTTCATCAGCTCCGCCACTTCTTCTAACTGTCACAATAAATCCTGCATTTTTAACTATTTGAGCAAATTCATTTGTCTTATCTTCCGAGACAGGTTTTATTTTACATCCTGGCCATGTATTCATAAAAATTAAATTTAATTTTGACGGAAATTGTTTCATTACTTTTACTAACTCTCTTGCATCTTCCGGGCTATCATTAATCCCTTTCATGAGAGTATATTCGACAAATACTTTCTCTTTAACAACACTTGTGTAATATTTACAACTTTTAATAACTTCTTCTAAAGGATATTTTTTGTTTATAGGAATGATATTATTACGTTTTTCATTTGTTCCTGCATGAATTGAAAGTGCTAAATGAACCCCTACCTCATCAGTAAATTGAATGATTTTATCTGGCACTCCAATAGTTGATAAAGTTATAGATTTTTTTCCCATATGAATTCCTTCAGGTTCCATTAAAATTTTAATAAATTGTTTTGTTTCATTATAATTTGTTAGCGGCTCCCCGGACCCCATGCATACGACTCGACTTAAAAGTCGTTGATCTCCAAAATCATTGAGGTATCTTTTTGCTATCATCATTTGCATAACTATTTCACTAGCAGATAAATTTTTGACTAGTAATTGTGTTCCAGTTGCACAATGAATACATGCACTATTCTTTGACATCGCACATCCAACCTGTACTGATACACAAATAGTGTTATGTGATTTACTAGGTATTAATACGACCTCAATTAAATTTTTGTTCTCATCATTTAATTCTAAAAGCCATTTTGTTGTTTGATCGGGCGCGATTTCAGTTTTTACAATTTTTGGTAACTCTAAAGATAAAGCATTATCTAATTTTTTTCTTAGTTCAAATGTAACTGTGGTTAAATCAGAAAAGCTTGTTATCCCTTTTTGATATATTCCCTTGTAAAGTTGCTGAGCTCTCATTTTAACTTTACTTTCTTCAACTCCAATCTTTTCAATAAGAAAATTTTTCAAATCTTTGAAAGATAAACTATAAAAGTTTTGTTTCTGCATTTGATAGGACTTTATAGACTTGAGCGGGCTAATTAAAGCCCGCCCTATAGAAATTTAAAGCTTTTTAGCTTCTGTTTTTTTGTGACCAAGAATTTTTCCTTGATTCACGCCCTCTGTGATTTTTATTCCAGAAGTGCCGTTTCCGTTTGCTTCAACGGCTTTTTGGCTTTTGAATAACTGTTTGAGGGTCTGCTCAGTTTTTTTCGCTACCGCAGACTCTTTATACAGTTTGCTAAATCTATCAGTCATAGCAACTCCTTTTGTTTCTGCGATCTTTATAATCCCTATAGGATCCAGCATGATCTATGCTGTACACTTTGCAAGATGATAACATCATCTTTTCCATGTGATATGGAATTACATTCAACATTAATATATGAATATATTATTTGTCAATGGATAATAAGTTTATATTAGGCTTGTGTATTATAGGTTTTGGTATCTTGTTGTTGTTTTCTAACGAGAAACACAGTTGGATTTTTAGCGCTTTAGCGGTGGGATTAGGTACGGGCATAATAATTAAAAAAAGTGAATAAGAGGATTAATGAAAAGAATTTGTATTATATTTGGCCATTACAATACTAGAACTTCATTTTGTAGCGCTGTTAGGGATACTTTCATTGAAGAATCCAAAAAAATTGGCAACGAAATAGATTTAATTAATCTATACGAGGAAAAAGAACAATTACCTTATTATCAAAATATAAACCCGCCTCCAAAATTAGTAATGGATTATAGAGAAAGATTAATTAAAAGTGATGTGATGTTTATTATAAGTCCATGCCATAATTTAAGATTGACTAGTATAACAGAGTCCTTCGTTGATTGGGTGCTTCACCCAAAATTTTTTTTCGAATACAAATCTCTTGTACCGGGAAGTAAGTTATTTAAAAATTATGGTTTTTCAGTACCCGGGGCTATGAAAGGAAAATTAGGTATAATAGCAATTGCATATGGTGGTCCCATGATAGCTTATTCTAATTTTTCTTTTTTTGACAACATTCCGTATCGGAGAATTAAGAAATCTGTTTTTAAACTAGGAGGAATGAATTGCCGTTATTTGCGTTTTTTCTCAGTTTTACCGAATATGGAGGAGAAAGTTTTTAATAAGCACATGGAAAAAGTAAAAAAACTTGCCAGAAGTTTATAATTTTTTTTTAATAATAAATGTATATAATTGTCAAATGGATAAATTAAAAAATTGGTTTTCTGATACTGCCTCCATAATGTTTGATGACTCGCGCAACGATTTTCGTTCGCTTCCTAAAACCACGAGAATGCAACTCTTGGTTGTAATGAGTTTTTTATGGAGTTTAGTTTTTAGTTTATATGTTTTTAATGTAACAACTTTTGCACTCGGATTTGCAGGTGTATTTTTAGGTCATGTGCTATTAATAATTTTAACCTATTTTACTTTTAGAATTTTTTACAAAGCTAGAAATAGAGAACAAACAGGCTTTGAGGAAAAAAGAGAATTAAGCCCGGCAAAAATATTTTCAATAGTATTTATAATTTTTTTTATGTTCATATTTACTAAAGGTATAGATGTAATGACTAAGTCAAATTCCTATCAAGATCCAAGTTATAAAGGTCCGGATACCACGGTTGAAGAGCGTATAAAAAGATTTGTGAAATAATTTAATCTTTATTAAAATCAATCAATGAAGTTATAAATGAGTAAACGTTACAGTGGTAAATCAAAATTTGATAAAAGTTATAAAAAAAAAGCTAAATTGACTTTTAAAGAAAAAAGAAGACTTAAAAGAGAGAAAAGAAGTAAGTAGTTATGTGCGGTAGATATAGTGTTCAGAAAAAAACTTTACTAGTAGCTAATGGTCTGGTTAAGAAGAATATAAATGTAGATCTTGAGCAAGATAATTTCAATTGTGCTCCTGGTGGAAAATACCCCTGCATCAAATCTGCTACTAACGGGAAATATCTTGAGATGACAATTTTTGGCTACCTTCCATCTTGGAGTAAGCCAGATTTTAGACGACTACACAATGCTAGATTAGAGGGTATAGAGACTAAAGTAAGTTTTAAAAAACTTATAGTAAATTCAAGAGCAGTTGTGCCTCTTTCTGGGTTTATTGAGTGGTCCAAGGAAAACGAAAAAAAAATTCCCTACTATTTTACCAGAGCAGATTCTGAGGATATTTTCTGCCCAGCAATTCATGATGCAGGGCAATTTACAATTATTACTAGGAAAGCTACTGAGCAAAATGCTAAAATTCACCACAGACAGCCAGTAATAATCTCGAAATCTCAAATAAATAATTATTTTAATTTAAATAATAATGCAGTAGAATTTTTAAAAATTGTAAAACCACCTGAGCTAAAATACCATGAAATTTCAACTAAAATTAATAATCCAAGTGCAAACGATGCAACATTAATTAATCCAGTACAATGACTAGACTGTCCATAGAATTATCAGAAAATAATGTTGGTTGTTATGTTAAAACTAACTTAAAAAACATCACACACGAAGAAATTCAAGAAATTAAAAAATTATTAAATAAACACTCTGTTCTTTTCTTCAAAGAGCAACATTTAAATCCACAAGAATATATAAGATTTGCATCAAATTTTGGTAAGCCCGCTGAGTATCCAATGCTAAAGCCACATAAAGATTTCAAAGATATTTACGTAATTGAAAGAAAAAAAAGTGACAAAGGAATTGGATTCGGAATTGGCGCTCACACCGACAGCTCATACATGAATAATCCTCCTCGTTTTACTTTTTTACAAGCTATTCAAGTTCCTGAAGAGGGAAAAGGTAATACTTTATTTTATAATCAATTTCTTGCATATGAGGCACTTCCAAATGAAATAAAGAATAAGATTGAAAATCTTAAAGGTGTTTTTTCTTCTCAAGGAAAAATTGCTAGAACACGAGTACAAAGAGAGGTTGAACATGGGACAAGTAATACAAAAGAAATAAGATCAGTACATAAATTAGTTCAAACCATAGATGGCAGAAAAGCAATCTATTGTTCGCCTGGACATATTGTAGATGTAGCTAATTTAAATTCTAATCAAAAAGAATTTATTGATTTTTTAACTTCTCATCAAACCAAAAAAGATTTTTCATTTAGTTTTGCTTGGAAAAAAGGCGATATAGCAGTTTGGTCAAACAGATCTATGCTTCATGCAGCGACAACTTATATTGGAGATAGAAAAATGTTTAGGATTACTGTTCAATAATTAATCTTTCAATAGCTGCGTTAAATGTCCCATTTTTCGACCAGGTCTGATTTCAGTCTTCAAATAATCGAAAAAAAATTCATTTTCTTTAAACTTTTTATTTCTAAATTCCTTTATTTCATCTCCTAAAATATTAGTCATAACTGCATTAGAAATTTTTTTATTTTCAATAAATTTTAATCCTAAAATAGCTCTGACATGGTTCATAAATTGGTCTACCTGGTAACTGTTAACAGTATGCCACATTCCATTATGACATCTATTGCACCATTCCAAAAAATAAAGTTCCTCTTTTTCATCAATCATAAATTCTATATTTAAAGTTCCTACATAATTAAGTTTTTCGGCAAATTTAACTGCAATATCTTGGGATTTTTTTAAAATATTTTTATCTATATTTGCTGGTATTTTTGACTCTCTAAGTATACCTTTTTCATGTTTGTTTTCAGACGGTTCATAAATTGAAATTTTTCCATCCTTGTATCTTGTTGCGGCTACCGAAATTTCTTGTTTAAATTTGAGAAATTTTTCTAAAATGTACTCTTTACTAAAGTCTATATTCTTATTGATATCCTCTGTAGTCTTAAATCGATATTGTTGCTTACCGTCATAACCTCCAGAAACAGACTTTAGTATACAATTACCATAAGATTTTACCCCTTCTTTTAATTCTTCTAATGATTTTATACTTTTCCATTCGGTAGTTTTTATGCCGAGATCATTTGCAAATTTTTTTTCTAATATTCGATTTTGAGCAATTCTTAAAGTATTTGGAGATGGATGTACTTCTTTTACATCAGCGATAGATTTTAAAATTTTGTAAGATAAATTCTCAAAAGCATAAGTACAAATATTTATTTTTTTTATAAAATTTTCAATTACATTTTTATCATTTAAATCAGCGCATATAAATTCATCTGCTACGTGTTTTGCGGGCCCATCATTATCATTCGTAAGGACTACAGTTTTAATACCACCAATTTTTTTTGCAGATTTTATAAGCTGAGTTTCTAATTGCCCGCTATATAAAATTCCAAGCGTTATATCTCTCGACATTTATTTAGGTTTTATTTTTACTGATTTAGTTTGTTTTCTTTTCCATTTTGATAAATTGAATCTTATTTTATCATCAAATGTAGCAATAATTTCAGCTGCGAATAAAGCAGCATTTACTGCACCTGCTTCACCTATAGGCATCGTAGCTAAGGGACAACCAGAGGGGCAGCAGTTTAAACTGAGCAAGCTATCCAATCCATGTAATTTTTTTGTTTCAATCGGAACGCCTATAACAGGTATAGATGCTAGAGCAGCAGTTACAGAAGGTAACGATGCACTACCCCCGGCAGCAGCTATGCAGACCGTATAGTTTTTGTGTAAGTTTTCAGCCCAATTAAACATTCTCTTAGGAGTTCTATGCGCTGAAACAATATGGGTTGTGAATTTTACTTTAAGTTCTCTTAATATATTTTCTGTTTTTCGCATTATTTTTGCGTCGTTAGCCGAACCCATAATAATGCTTACTTTAGGCTGAATTTTTTTAGGTTTAATTCGTTTCACAAATTAGTTTAGCAATTATTGGAATAAAAACAATGGCCTAATTGAATTAAGCCACTGATTTATTTAGGAGGAAAGATTATGCTCGAACTCTAAAATTTAGAAATTTAGGACTATTTTGAAGTTCGAAAAGAGAGATTTTTTTAAATTTCTTATTAATGTTTGTCTTTAACTTGTTTTTTTTAAGTTGTTTGATTCTCATAATTCCTTTTTAGTTTGTTTTTAACTCTATGAGTATTGCTGAATTTGCAAACTTGAGTTGAATATAGTTTATAAGAAAAAATTAGGCAGATATTAGGCGTTTATTGGCCAAATTTAAATTTTTGCTAAAAAATCTTGAGGAAGTTTTTTTATTGACCCACTTCGATCTACAACTGCTAGTTCCACTTCTGCGCTAACAAGAGCTTCCCCGCCTCTTTTAACCTCTTGAAGCAAATTTAGTCTAACGTTGGTTTTTTTTAAAACGGTTGTTTCAACACTTAAATTATCCTCAAAAACAGCAGATTTTAGATATTTTATGTTGCACGTCCTAACGACAAACATAATATCATGTTCGTTCATAAGTTGAGTTAGAGTTAGACCAAATTTTTCATAGATCAGCTCCGTTCTAGCTCTCTCAATATACTGAAGATATCTTGAATAAAATACTCGACCAAAGTCAACGTCTTCAACAAAAACTTTCAATTTATAAATGTGGCTTTTAGACATAATTTCAATCATAAAGCTAAAGTTTATCTTATTCAATAAAGTTTCAATTTCTTTTTTTGGTCCAAATTATGCCAAGCAAAGCACAGACTCTAACTTTAAATTTTAATCATGAAAATATTATCTACTTTTATGTTGTTGCTTATGTTGACTAATTGTGCTGGAAGCAACATGGCCAAAGTAAAATTTGGCAAAAGATGTACAGCTGCTGATGAGAATGGTTTAAAAGAAAGCTCGTATGTTTGGGTCATTTCAAAAGAAGCGCTTAAATCATTTGATAAGAGAATAAATAAATCTAATTGTTCAGATATTTAATTTCCTTTTAAATTTAATTGTCTGTGCTAATAAGGGGTATGCGAATACCCCTTATTGTATGTACATTAATTTCATTAAGTATTAGTTTAAATGCGATGGAAAAAAAACCTTATCATCACGTTTATAAAGACGGTAAGTTTATAAAATTCAGAAATTTCGAGGGTGCACCTCAGAGAGATAAAAATATAAAATGGTCTTACAGAAAATTTAGTGAGGCAAAAAAAAATATTAATGTAGTTGTACCTAAGGGTTTTGTAATTCCAAGAGAGACGGTCATTCAAAATTTAGAGAAATACCTAAATCAGGATTTTATATTGTGGATTAATCATGCAAGCTTCATAATAAACCTTGGTAATCAAAAAATTGTTACAGACTTAATAACTGCCCCAAACGCAGGTCCTCTATTCTTAGGCCCAAAAAGATATACTCCTCCAGCATTAGAATTAAAAGATTTTCCTAAAATTGATTTGTGGTTGAATAGTCACCTACATTACGATCATTTATCTATGAGCGATATTCGTAGATTTCCTTTTAAATCTGCAAAAGTTTTGGTGCCTTTAAATAATGGTTCATACTTTAAAAAGAATAATTTTAAAGATGTGAATGAGTTAGATTGGTTTGATAGAGTTAAAATAAATGAAGATTTGACTATAACTTTAGTTCCTTCACAACATTGGAATAGGAGGAGCGCCCTCCCGTTTGGTCCTGGAGCAACGGATAAAGCTTTATGGGGAAGTTTTTTAATCGAGTATAAAGATATTAAATTATTTTTTGCTTGTGACACTGGTTATTCGAATATTTATAAAATGATGGGAGATAAATATGGTCCAATTGATATTATTTTTATAAATTCTGGAGCTTACAACTTCGATGCAATTACAGGAAAAAAAGATTTTTCTATTTTTCACACAAATCCTGAGGAAGCTTTAAAAGTTTCCAAAGATATAAAAGCAAAAAAAGTTATACCTATGCATTATGGAAGTTTTCTTTTGGGATTAGAGGGTCAGAATTCTGATGGACCTATTAATGAACCAAGAAATAGACTTTTAAATAATGCAAAGAAATTTGGTTTTGAAAAAAAAGATATTCATTTAATGAACATAGGTCAAATTACATTAATTAAAGATTTAATTAACTAGCTTTTCTTTTTTGGTTTTCTCTTTCCAGTAAAGCAGTAATTCTGTCGACCATAAAATCTGAAGCATCAAAAATCTGATCTCTCTGAAATTCTTTTGAAATATTTTTTTCTGGATCTGTTTTATCCTCAATAACTATTCCTTCAGTGGGAGCACCATCTTTCAAATAAATACAAAGTAGAAACTCATCTTCAGGGGTATCATCCCATTTAATATAAATGGCAGACTCTTCTATCCTTTTGTCTATACACCTCATCAAAGGAAGATGTTTACTTAAAAATTTCTTATTTATGTTAAAACAAAGTGAAAGGCTTGTTCTGTAATATGATATGAGTGCATACTCTATTTTTTCTCTTTCCTCGTTAAAAATTCTCTCTTTTTCTAATAAAATTTCTTTCGTATCACTATCTTTTACATCGACACCAAATTGAGTAAGCCTTTCTCTAATTGCTTCTTCAATTTTTTGTTGTCTAAGAGCTTTATATTTTTCTTTAATCTTGTCTATCCGCAGCTTGACTTCTTCGTAAGACTCTCTTTGTTGGTTTAAAACATATTTAGAAAGGGCTTGGACTTCCT
>CACOWD010000012.1 GCA_902630915.1 uncultured Pelagibacteraceae bacterium
TGGAATAGGATTTATAATTTTATTTTTTAGAAAAGCTCTAACGATTCTTTCTGCAATTAAATTTGAATTTTTATCTTTCATTAAATATCATCTCCTAAATAAATTCCTAATGAGAGGGCAGTTTCAACTAATGAATCTTTTCTTTCCACATTTTTATAAGTTTTAATACCTTCATCAATTGGAACATCTACCACTCTTCTGTCCCTCCATGCAACCATTCGATCAAATTTTTTTTGGTTTAATAAATCTACAGCGTAAACTCCAAAAGCACTAGCTAATATTCTGTCACTTGCTGTTGGGGGAGCGCCTCTTTGAACATGACCAAGTGATGTTACTCTACATTCAACATCTGCTTTCTTCATCAATTGCTGGGCTATATAATCACCGATGCCGCCAAGTCGTTGTTCGCCGTCCATATATTTGTGAACTACTCGTGATCCATCTTCTTTTTTAACTGCTTCAGCAACTACTATTAACGAATGCTGGATATCATTTTTTTTCATAGAATTAAGTTTATTAATTATTCCATCTATTGAATATTTTATCTCTGGAATTAAAATAATGTCAGCTCCTCCTGCGATACCCGCATTAAGTGCTATATGCCCTGCATCTCTCCCCATGACCTCGAGTATCATAGATCTTCTATGGCTAGCTGCTGTGGATTGTAGGTTATCCAATGCATGAGTTGCAACATCTACCGCTGTATGAAAACCTATAGAACTTTCTGTTGCTCCTACATCATTATCTATAGTTTTTGGAATTGCTACTATATTCATATCACCGATTTTAGCCAATTTTTTCAAAATTTGCATACTACCGTCTCCACCGATAATTATTAAACCATCAAGTTTCATTGAACGATACCCTTCAATAATTTCTTTTGATTTATCGACATGTTTACCTTTACCTGCTGGAATTTTAAAGGGATTACCTTTATTTGTAGATCCTAAAAAAGTTCCTCCTTGTCTCAATAAATATCCTCCAAAAGTTTTATGGGTTAATTGCATTACATCAACTGGACGTTTGATTAGGCCAGTCGTACCGTCTCTTATTCCGTATACATCCATCTTATATTTGTTTTTAGCTCTATAAAAAATTGATCTAATCGCAGCATTTAGACCACCGCAATCTCCTCCGCTAGTTAAAATTCCTATTTTTTTATTACTCATTTAAATTAATTTTTCTTTAATATTTTTTTTTAAGAAAAGAGGTGTTATAACATAAAAACCTCTTAATGGAAAAAAAAGCAAAAATTATAGCAACTTTAGGTCCAGCAATTTATAGTGAAAATAAGTTAAAAAAGCTTGTAGATCTTGGAGTTGACGCATTTAGAATTAACTTTAGTCACAACACAAATGGGATAAATAAAATAATTTCTAGGATTAGAAAAGTAGAGAAAAAAAATGGAAAAAAATTATCTTTAATAGCTGATCTTCAAGGTGTTAAACTTCGAATAGGTAAGGTTAAAAATGAAAATCAAAAAATTAGTTTTAATCAAAGATTTATATTCGATAATAAAAAAACACCTGGTGACTCACAAAGAGTAACTTTTCCTTATCCGAAAATTATTAAAAAGTTAAAAAAAGGAAATAGAATTTTAATCGATGATGGAAAATATCTATTCTCTGTAATTGAAAAAAAAGGAAATTCTGTCGTAACAAAATGTAGAAGTCAAAATTGTGTAATTAAAAGTAATAAAAGTTTTCATGTTCCAAATTTAGACATAACTTTCAACAAACTTACTGTGAAAGATAAGAAGGATATAAAGACCGCAGTTAAACTTGGATGCAATTGGATTGCCCTTTCTTATTTACAAAATGAAAAGTTAATACTTGAGACAAGAAAATTAATTAAAAAAGATATGGGCATTATTTCCAAAATAGAAAATAAGCATGCCTTAAAAAATATTAAAAAGATTATTCAATCTACTGACTCAATAATGATTGCGCGAGGAGATTTAGCAATCGATATTGGTCATAGTGAAGTACCAAAAGTTCAATTAAGTCTTATAAAAAAATGTTCTCAATTTTCCAAATCTGTAATTGTGGCTACGCAAATGTTAGAAAGTATGATTGAAAACAATACTGCTACTAGAGCAGAGATTAATGACATTGCGACCGCAATATTTCAAGGAGCTGATACTGTGATGTTATCCGCAGAGGCAGCGATTGGTAAATTTCCCACCCAAGCTGTTTCGACAATGACTCAAACTATCCTATCAACTGAAAAATATAAAAGAGAGCATATAGAAGATTTTAAAAATTCTATTATTACAAACAAAGACCCAGTAAAATCTATTCTTCTTTCTGTTAAAGATATGGCTTATAACCCGAACGTTAAAGCTATAATTGTTTTTTCCAATTCTGGAAAATCTGCGAAACTTGTTTCTGCAATGCGTCCAGCAGCTAAAATAGTAACTATTTCTCCAAATATAAACGTAAGTAGACAAGTGTCATTGCTTTGGGGTGTTCAATCTATAAATAGTAGAGATGCAAATGGATGGAAAGATATGATGTCTATTTCAAAAGAAATTATAAAAAAACTAAGATTTATTAAAAAGAATGACTTTGTAGTTATAACTGCTGGTTTACCTTTTGGAAAGGCAGGTATGACTAACATGGTGAGACTTTATAAAGTTGGTTCCTAATGGAAGAGAATTATAGCATCGATGAAATACTTTCTGCTGTTGATGATCTTCAAAATTCAAAAATAAATAAAGCCAAAAAAGTTTCTAACAATTCAAATTCCAAATCTGATGATTCTAGTATTCCAAAAAATACCTTAAAATTGATTGAGGAAGCTGAAAAATCAAAAAATTAAATTAAACCTGCTATTTGTATTGCTGTATCACACATTCTATTGGAAAAACCCCATTCATTATCGTACCATGAAAGCACTCTACTAAATTTTCCTTTTATTACTTGGGTTTGGGTTACGTCAAATATTGAACTGTGAGGATTATGATTAAAATCTTTTGATACAAGAGGTTTTTGGTTTACGTCTAAAATTCCCTTTAATTCACCTTTTGCAGCATTAGTCATAGCTTCATTAATAGTTTCAGGAGAGGCCTCTTTTTCAGTTACTAATGTTAAGTCAATCAAAGAAACGTTTGGTGTAGGCACTCTAATAGCGGTACCATCTAGTTTTCCTTTTAAACTTGGTAATACTAAACTCATTGCTTTGGCTGCTCCTGTTGAAGTAGGTATCATTGCTCCTTCAGTAGAGCGCGCTCTTCTTAAATCTTTATGTAATGTATCTAAGAGTTTTTGATCACCTGTATAACTGTGAATTGTAGTCATATAGCCATAGCTAATTCCAAAAGTTTTTTCTAAAACCATTGCAACAGGCGCCAAACAGTTTGTAGTGCATGACCCGTTAGAAATAATATTGTGCTCTTTTTTTAACTCTTTGCTATTAACACCTTGAACAATTGTAAAATCTACTTCTTTACCAGGAGCAGAAATTATTACTTTTTTTGCACCACCTTTTATGTGTTTTTCTGCTGATGGCTTGTCTAAAAAAATACCTGTACATTCTAACACTACATCAGCACCTACTTTTCCCCAAGGAATATTAGCTGGATCCTTTTCTGCAAAAACTTTTATATCTTGATTACCTATTTTAAATCCATCTTTTGAAGTTTGAATTTCCTCATTGATAATTCCATGTGTGCTATCGTATTTAATCAAATGAGCGTTAGTTTCAATAGACCCTAAATCATTTATTGCAACTACATTAATTTTGTTTTTATAATTTTCTAAAATTGCTCTTAATATTAGTCTTCCTATTCTTCCAAAACCATTGATACCAACTTTAACCATTTAATCTCCTAAACATATCTGAACACAGCGACTGCGTAACCTACGCAGATAATTGTAGCTACCCATAGCACACTTCCAACTAAAGCCAACCAAAAAAGATGTATAAAGGCACTGCCTAATAAAGATATAAACAGTCTATCACCTCTTGTTGTGTCTAAACCTAAAATTCCTTTTCTAGGACTGCCCCCTGGAGATTTTTTTTCCCAAATTACCATTGCAGTTAAGCATAAAGCTATAAATATAAAAAATGCAGCTGTCTGCCAAGTCCAAGCCATCCATGTAATAAACTCAAATTCAAAGAAACCTTTCTCTTTTTCTTTGGCCATATCACCCCATGTTGCAGCATTTAAAATATTAAACATAATTATACTCTTCCTAACGCAAATCCTTTCGCGATGTAATTTCTTACAAAGTAAATGACTATAGCGCCTGGTATGATTGTTAAACTACCTGCTGCAGCAAGTAATCCAAGTTCATATCCCGATGTGCTGGCGGTTCTAGTCATCGTAGCTGCTATAGGCTTAGCTGCTACAGCAGTAAGCGTTTTAGCTAATAATAATTCTACCCAAGAAAACATAAAACAGAAAAACATAGTGATTCCAATCCCAGCAGTTATTGTTGGTATAAATATTTTAAAGAAAAATCTCCAGAATGAATAACCATCTACATAAGCTGTTTCGTCTAACTCTTTAGGAACTGCTGACATAAATCCCTCTAAGATCCATACAGCTAAAGGAATATTAAATAAACAATGTGAAAGAGCTACAGCCACATGAGTATCGAATAAATTTACGGAAGAATAAAATTGAAAAAATGGCAGAGCAAATACAGCAGGAGGAGCCATTCTGTTTGTTAATAACCAGAAAAATAAGTGCTTATCTCCTAAAAATTTATATCTGGAAAAGGCATAAGCAGCAGGAAGTGCTGCAGCAACAGAAATAACTGTATTCATTACTACGTAATAAATTGAATTAAGATAACCAGTATACCAAGTACTATCTGTAAATATTGTTTTATAATTTTCTAAAGTGAATTCTTGAGGCCATAAAGTATAAGTATTTATGATCTCAGTAGTTGTTTTAAAAGACATATTTAACAACCAATAAATCGGTAACATTAAAAAAATAATGTAAACTGTTGGTACTATCCATTTAGCTTTTTTCATTGATTACCCTCGTTTCTCATCATCAAAGTGTAAAAAACCCAACAGACTAATAGTACAATAAAGAAATATATTAATGACATTGCTGCTGCTGGCCCTAAATCAAATTGACCTAAAGCCATTTTTACAAGATCAATAGATAAAAATGCTGTAGCGTTTCCTGGACCTCCACCAGTTAAAACGAATGGCTCAGTGTAAATCATAAAACTATCCATAAATCTTAAAAGTATTGCTATAGTTAAAACTTTTTTCATTTTTGGTAACTCAATTTTTGTAAATACAGCCCATCGACTAGCCCCATCAATTTCTGCAGCTTGGTAATAAGCAGGCTGAATAGATTGCAAGCCTGCGTAAGATAATAAAACAACTAATGAAGTCCAATGCCATACGTCCATTAAGATTGTCGTAAACCATGCGTCTCCAATTTGTTGAGTAAAATTATAGTCAAATCCTAATGCATTTAATGAATGTCCTAAAAAACCAATATCTGGTAATGCAAAAATATTCCACATTGCTCCAACAACATTCCACGGAATTAAAAGAGGCATAGACATCAAAACTAAACAAACAGGAACTCCTATTCCCTCTTTTGGCATAGTAAGTGCTATAGCTATTCCTAAAGGTATTTGGATAAATAAAATTATAAATGTAAATAAAAATTGTCTGCCTAATGATGCATGAAATCTTTCAGATAACATGATTTGTTTAAACCATCTTGTACCTTCCCACATAAAAACATTGTTTCCAAAAGTTTCTTGGAAAGCATAATTCACTACTGTCATTAATGGTATGATTGCATTGAATGCTACCAGTACAAATACTGGAATAACAAAAAACCAAGCTTTCTGATTTATTGTTTTGTTCATTCTATAATCCAATCATCCCCGTAAACATAAGTATATTCCTTTTTAAAGTTT
The DNA here is from genome assembly GCA_902630915.1 of uncultured Pelagibacteraceae bacterium. The sequence continues at coordinate 5,901 of CACOWD010000012.1, forward strand.
AAGAATGCTGATCCTGAGGGAATATTTTCGTTCGGTTTTGCTATCATTTTAATTTTTCCACTTTCGCTTTGAGTATCTACAATTTTATGTCTTCCCGTATTACTTACCGATAAAACTTTTACAGGAATACCTTCAGAGCCAAAATTTATAAATTCAGGTCTCACACCAATTTCTGTTTTACTAAAACTGTTTGATTTTACTTTTTTATGAGTTTCAATTTTCTTACCATTAAGAATTACTTCCTCTCCTTTAAATTCACATGGAAGCAAATTCATACCTGGGGATCCTATAAAGTAACCAACAAATGTATGTTTTGGTTTTTCAAAAAGATCAACTGGAGTACCAGTTTGTACTATTTGTCCTTCATGCATCACGACTACTTGATCAGCAAATGTTAAAGCCTCAGTTTGATCGTGTGTCACATAAATCATAGTTCTATTTATTTTTTGATGAAGTTCTTTTAGCTTAGATCTTAAAATCCACTTTAAATGAGGATCTATAACAGTGAGTGGCTCATCAAACATTATCGCATTTACATCGGATCTAACTAAGCCTCTTCCTAAAGAAATTTTTTGTTTTCCATCAGCTGTTAAACCCGAGGCTCTATTATTTAGTGTAGAGGAAAGTTCTAGCATTTCTGCTATTTCATGAACTTTTGATTTAATCTTTTCTTCTTCAATTTCCCTATTTCTCAATGGGAAGGCTAAATTATCATACACTGTCATAGTGTCATAAATTACCGGAAACTGGAAAATTTGAGCTATATTTCTTTGAACTGGGTTTAAATTAGAAACCATTTTATCATCAAATAAAATGTCTCCTTTGGTAGGGTTAATTAAACCTGAAATTATATTTAGGAGCGTTGTCTTTCCACATCCTGATGGTCCTAATAATGCATAAGCACCACCATCATTCCAATCAATATTAACATTTCTTACAGCCCAATCTGCATCAGAAGATTGAGTCTTTAAATAACTATGACTTAAATCTTTTAAAGTAATCTTAGCCATTTGTTACTAGCCTCTCATTTTCATCAAAATAAATAAATTCATCTGCATTCATATATAAGTTCATTTCATCGCCCACATTTTTTTGAAAAACTCCATTTGATAAAGAAACCCAGCTTAAATCTCCTCTAGTAAAGTGAATTAAACTCTCCGAACCACTTAATTCTGAAATCAAAACTTTCCCTTTTATTTCTAGAGAGTTATTACCTTCTTTGTATGTAGTTATATTGTGAGGTCTGATACCTACTTTATATTCCCCATCTTTGATATTTATTTTACTCTTCCAGTTAACTGAATTATCTAAAAAAGAGCAACTATCTCCCTCTTTTTTAATTTTAGTAATGTTCATTGGCGGGTCGCTAAATACCTGTGCTGATAATAGAGAATTTGGCTTATTATAAACTTCTAAAGTTTTTCCATACTGAATTACTTTACCTTCTTGCAAAGTCGCAGTGTTTCCCCCAAGCAGCAAAGCCTCTGAAGGCTCTGTAGTTGCATATATAACAATACAGTCTCTATCTTCAAATAATCTTGGAAGTTCTTCTCTTAATTCTTCACGAAGTTTAAAATCTAAATTTGCTAAAGGTTCATCAAGTAATATTAGATCTGAGTCTTTTACTAATGCTCTAGCTAAAGCAGTTCTTTGTTGCTGACCGCCTGAAAGTTCATTAGGTTTTTTATTGAGCATACCTGACAATTTTAATAATTCAGCAACTTTTCCAACTCTTTGTTTTATTTCATCTGAACTTACACCAGTAATTTTTAAAGGAGATGAGATATTTTCATAAACAGTGAAATTAGGATAATTAATAAATTGTTGATAGACCATTGAAACATTCCTTTTTTGAACTTTCATTCCAGTAACATTTTTATCATTAAACCAAATTTCACCTGATGTGGGTTTATCGAGACCGGCCATAATTTGCATTAATGTCGTCTTTCCAGAAAGTGTTGAACCTAACAGAATGTTGATTGTGTTTTTTTCTAATCTTAAATTTGTTGAATAAATATGAGTATCTAATCCTATTTTTTTTTCTACATTTTTTAATTCTAAGCTCATATTTTTTTGAATTCCGTTTTGAAAAAAGGGGGCTGTTTAGCCCCCTTAAATTTAGATTTAACCTAAATTACTTCCAAGCTCTTTCGAATGGAACTGTTTTTCCTTTAGGTTTCTCGTTACGTTTTGCTTTAGGTGATCCTGGTTGTTTTAACCAATAACTAGCACCTTTCGGTTTAGATAGTCTTGGACCACATCCACCGTATGTATTGTTTGCTTTATCAGCAGCTTCCATACGTGACATAACTAAGTTCATCTCTTCTGCAAGACGATCCATAGCTTGTTGTGGAGTAAACGCACCTGAGTTTACATCTCCAATTTGTTGCCACCAGATTTGTGCAAGTTTCGGGTAATCCGGAACATTGATCCCTGTTGGTGACCACAATACTCTGTTTTTAGATCTGTAGAATTCTACAAGTCCACCAAGTTTTGGAGCTCTTTGAGTAAAGTGTTTGTGGTTAATTGTACTATCTCTAATGATAGTTAAACCAACGTCACTTTTCTTAAGATCAACAGTTTTTGATACTACAAACTGAGCGTATAACCATGCAGCTTTTCTTCTGTCAACTGGAGTAGACTTAAATAAAGTCCATGATCCAGCATCTTGATAACCAAGCTTCATACCTTCATCCCAGTAAGGACCTTTTGGTGATGGTCCCATTCTCCATAAAGGATTACCGTTATCATCAACTGTTTTGTTTCCAGAACTCTTTGGAGCAACCATTGATGCCGTGAACGCTGTATACCAGAAAATTTGCTGAGCAACGTTTCCTGATGATAAAGCTGGCAGAGACTGATAGAAGTCCATCGCCGCAGCACCTGGAGGTGCATAAGCTCTTAACCACTCGTCCCATTTTCTGATTGCATATACGGCAGCAGGACCATTTGCAGCCCCACCTCTTGCTACGTCAGCACCAACTGGGTTACAAGAACCTTTTTCCATTCTTATTCCCCACTCATCTACTGGTACTCCGTTAGGTTTACCAACTGAACCTGCACCAGCCATAGATAGCCAAGCGTCTGTCATTCTCCATCCTAAGTCAGGAGCTCTCTTACCGTAGTCCATGTGACCGTATACTCTAACACCATCTATATTCTTTACATCATTAGTAAAGTATGCAGCGATATCTTCGTAAGCAGACCAATTTACTGGCACACCTAGATCGTAACCGTATTTGGCTTTGAAACCTTTTTTGATTTCAGGTCTGTCAAACCAATCTTTTCTAAACCAATAAAGGTTTGCAAATTGTTGGTCAGGTAATTGATATAAATCACCGTCTGGACCTGTAGTAAATGATTTACCGATGAAATCATCGATATCTAATGTTGGCAAAGTAACGTCTTTACCCTCACCTTTCATCCACTTAGTTAAGTTTACTGCTAACTGTAATCTTGAATGCGTACCAATCAAATCAGAGTCATTGATGTATGCATCATACAAGTTTCTTCCAGTTTGCATTTGAGTTTGTACTGCTTGTACTACTTCTCCTTCTCCCAATAACTGGTGGTTTACTTTAATTCCAGTTATCTCCTCAAAAGCTTTAGTTAAAGTTTTTGACTCGTATACGTGAGTTGGAATAGTTTCTGACAATACGTTAATTTCCATTCCTTTGAATGGTTTTGCCGCATCGTAGAACCATTGTAATTCTTTCTCTCTTTCTTTTGCAGAAATTGTAGAAAGACTAAACTCACCATTTGACCATTTCTTTATTGCAGCCATATGTCCATCGGCTACAGCATTTGAAATAGCTATAAGAGAAATTGAAACAGCAACAGCTAAAATATTCTTAAATGTTTTTAACATAGATTATTTCCCTCGTTGTTGTTGTTTTTAGTTATTGTATTCAACCAAAATAAAACTAAAAAGTACAGTTTGAAAATTTTTTAAATTACAACTCTTAGGTGTGTATTTAGTTTATCAAAGCTCGCTTAACAGCTTTTTCCCAGCCATTAATTAGTTTTGTTCTTGAATTACTCTTCATTTTTGATGAAAATTTTTTATCTAATTGCCAATTTTTAGAAATATCTTTTAATGATTTGTAAACTCCAATTTTTAAACCAGCCATAAAAGCTGCTCCTAAAGCAGTAGTTTCTTGAACTTTAGGTCTTAAAACCTTCACATTCACTATGTCTGATAAAAACTGTGAGAACCAATTATTCATAACCATTCCGCCATCTACTTTTACAATTTTCGGTCTTAAACCATCATGTTTCATAGCCTCAAAAAGATCGTGAGTTTGATATGCAACTGCTTCAATAGTGGCTCTGACTATTTCTTTTGGACTTGTGTCTCTGGTTATACCGCTTAAAACTCCTCTAGCATTAGCATCCCAATAAGGTGCTCCTAATCCTGTAAATGCTGGAACTAAATAAATATCATTGTTGTTTTTAAGTGATTTAACTATTTTTTCTGTTTCAGGTGCTTTCTTAAAAAATTTCATTCTATCTCTTAACCACTGTACACCTGCACCAGCTATAAAAATAGATCCCTCCATTGCATAGGTTGTCTTTCCATTAATTTTGTAAGCAATGGTTGTTAACAAACGATTTTTTGAGTAAATTTTTTTTGAACCAGTATTTAATAACACAAAAGCTCCAGTACCATATGTGCTTTTTAATGAACCTGGTTCAAAACAGCATTGACCAATAGTTGCTGACTGTTGATCACCTACAACTCCATTAATTGGAATTGGTTTACCAGTTAATGAAGAATGAGTTTGACCGTAGTCATCTGCGCAGTCTTTCACTTCTGGTAAAATATGTTTTTTTATTTTTAAAAGATTTAATATTGTATCATCCCATTTATTTGAAGAAATATTATATATCATTGTCCTACTAGCGTTTGTTGCATCAGTCGCATGAACTTTTCCTTTTGTAAGTCTCCAAATTAAAAAGCTATCAATAGTTCCAAATAATAACTGTTTCTTATTCATCAATTGTCTTGCTTTAGGGACATTATCTAAGATCCATTTAATTTTTGTTCCTGAAAAATATGAGTCAATCAAAAGGCCTGTCTTATTAAAAACCATTGTATCTTTGTTTTGTTTTCTTAATTTTTTACAGAAATCTTCAGTTCTTCTGTCTTGCCAAACAATAGCTTTATAAACAGGTTTTCCTGTTTTCTTATCCCATAAAACAGTAGTCTCTCTTTGATTGGTGATTCCAATACTTAATACTTCACCTTTAAGTTTTTTAGCTTTTTGTATTACATCCTTTAAAGTTTTGATAGTTGTTTTCCAAATTTCATCTGGATTATGTTCTACCCATCCACTTTTTGGGAAAAATTGAGTAAATTCCTTTTGAGAAGAAAAAACCGGTTTGCCTTTTAAATCAAAAAGTATTGACCTGTTTGAAGTAGTTCCAGCATCAATTGAAATTATAAATTTTTTCATTACCTAAAAGCTTCCCAGTTTAATTTTAGTTTTTTATCTTCAACAATAGCATTAATCATACCAAGCATTAAAGGTAATTTAATTTCATCAAAATCTTCATTAACTTTCTTAGCGATCTCTTTTGCTAAATCTGCTCCTTCAACAGTTACTTTTTCCATTTTAGTTTTTTTTGCTTCGGAGAATGTCAAACCCTCGCCAATATAAGCTCCCATTTTTGCATTTCTTCCTCCACCTGAACTTACATAAAGATCACCTAGACCGGCTAATCCTTTAACGGTTTCTTTTTTTCCTTTTAGATACTCTACAAAGATTTCCATTTCATATATTGATTGTTTAATTAAAGCAGAGGCAGTATTTAAATAGTTTTTTTCTCTAACTTCATTTGAGGCATTATCGCTACATAGGCCTTTGGCAGCTCCGACTGCCATTGAAAAAATATTTTTAATTGCTGCTGAAACTTCTACTCCATTTAGATCGCTTGAGTATGAAGTATGATAATAATTTGTGTTGAGCATATCCGCAATTTTTTTTGCAGTTTGCAAATCTTTGTTAGCAATTACAACACTACTATGTACTCTATTTGCTAAACCAGTCGCAAGGCAAGGACCCCCTACCGCTGAAATATTTGCTCTTGTAACTCCATTTTCATTCAATAATCTTTCAAGTTTATTAACTAATAATTCATATTGATTTTTATATATGCTTAATCCCTTTGTTAACATTAATAGCTTTGGAATTTGTTTATTATTAAAAATTCTACTCAATTGTTCTGCAACCCATTCAATTCCTTTTGAACTAACTCCAAGTACGATTAAATCTGGATTGGACTTTAAAAGTTCATCGAACTTGTCAAAGTTAAATATTTTTATTCCTTTTGGAATTTTAATATTTAATCCAGGATGTAAATTTTCATTTTTTTTTAGATTTCTA
>CACOWD010000013.1 GCA_902630915.1 uncultured Pelagibacteraceae bacterium
CCTAGAAGAGATACCCAAATAATAGAAAAAATAAAAAAATATAAAATATTTAATATTATATTCGAACTTATAAAATTACCTAAATATGATTGGATTTCCTTGTAATATGTAAAATCGTTCAACCTGCTTATATCTACCACAGAAAAAATAAAATATAAGAATGCTATTAATATGAGTAAGTAGGAAATGCCTAAAAATATTTTCAAATTCTTACTCATTATTTACCTGTACAATAGACAGCAATTAAAATATATACCTTTAAATATTTATGAAAAGAACTTATCAGCCCAGCAATTTAGTAAGAAAAAGAAGGCATGGTTTTAGAGCTAGAATGGCTACGAAAACTGGAAGGCAGCTCATAGCTAGAAGACGAGCCAAAGGAAGAAAAACTCTATCAACGTAAATTTTAATGGTTAAGCTTGAAAGTTTAAAAAAAAGCAACCAGTTCAGAAAAGCACTAAAAGAAAAAAAAATCCACACTGATTATTTTTCCATCTTTGCTTCTAAGAATTTTTTTAAGCCAAAACATAAAGATAATTTACTGATAAGTTTCATATTAAAAAAAAAAACTGGGAATGCTGTCAAAAGAAACAAGATTAGAAGAAAATTAAAAGCTATTGTTCAGAAATTGTTAAAAAAAAAGGGTGCAATTAATAAGGATTACACTTATATAGTTTTTGGTAAATCTAATGCTTACGCTAAAAAACATGATGTGCTTTTGCCATTAATGGAAAAAAGTTTTAGTAGGTTAAAAAAGTAAAATGACAAAAATTCTAATTTTTATAATTAAAATCTATAAATATCTTATTTCACCATTATTAGGAAATAGGTGTAGATTTTTACCAACTTGTTCAGAATATTTTATAGAAGCTCTAAAAACCCAAGGTCTTATAAATGGTTTTAAATTAGGAACAAAAAGAATTTTTAAATGTCACCCGTTTAAAAAACTAGGTGGTTCTCATGGAGTAGATTTTGTCCCGATTCCAAAAAACGCTTCTAGACAAGAAAGGTTGAGAAAAATTGTGGAGGGATTACAAAAAGCTGGTTGGAAATACGAGAATAACAAGGAAAGTAAAAATGGATAATAGAAATGTATTTGTAGCAATAGCTCTTTCAATGTCTGTTTTACTTTTCTGGGGTGCCTTTTTTGAAACACCCAGAAAACCTATTGATCAACAAAATAATCAAAATGTTGAAAAAAAAATTGAACAAAACTCTATTGCGCCTACTATTAGCCAACCACAAATAGTTAAAAAACTCATGAGAGAAGAGTCCATTAGTAATAGTAAAAGGGTAAAAATTGAAAATGACAGTATATTAGGTTCAATAAATTTAAAGGGCGCTCTGATTGACGATATATCTTTTAAAAAACATAAACAAAAAGTTGAGAGTGGAAAAAATATTATTTTTTTAAATCCATCTAATACTGAAAATGGTTTTTTTATAGAGACTGGATGGACGAGTATTGGAAACAAAATTAAAGTCCCAACTAAAGACTCAATGTGGAGAGTAAATGGAAATAATATTTTAAGTAATACATCTCCAGTTATTTTGCAGTGGAATAATAAAGAAGGAATAACTTTTGAAAAAAGGATCGAATTAGATGATAAATATTTATTTAAAATATCTCAAAAGGTAAAAAATAATTCTAATTCATCGATAGACTTATTCCCTTACGCTCAAATGACAAGAAATAAAATCCCAGATGATATTCAAAATTTTTATATACAACATGAAGGTTTTATTGGAGTGTTTGATGATGAATTAAAAGAGGACGATTACGACGATGTTCAAGAGAAAAAAATTGTAAGAGAGTCTAACGAAGGTTGGCTTGGAATTACTGACAAATACTGGATGACTGCTTTCGTCCCAGAGATGGGTAAAAATTTTAAATCAACTTTTCTTTATGAAGATGGATTTAAAGCGAATTACATAATTAATAAACCTACAACTATTAATAAATCATCCTCTGGTACAAATGAATTAAGATTATTTGTTGCTGCTAAAGAGGTTGAGACGATTGATAGTTATGCAGCAAACCAAAATATTAAAAAGTTCGACTTAGTTATTGATTGGGGTTGGTTCTATTTTTTCACTAAACCACTATTTTTTGTTATAGATTATTTATTTAAAATTTCGGGAAATTTTGGAACAGCTATTGTTCTATTAACTATAGCAATAAGACTAATTTTCTTTCCTCTGGCTAATTTCTCATTTAGATCAATGGCAAAAATGAAAGCTGTCCAACCTGAGATGATGAGGCTTAAAGAGCTGCATAAAGACGATAAAGTCAAATTGCAGCAAGAAATGATGGCTTTGTACAGAAAAGAAAAAATTAATCCTGCATCAGGGTGTTTGCCAGTATTGATTCAAATACCTTTCTTTTTTGCAATATATAAAATGCTCTTTATTTCTCTAGAAATGAGACATCAGCCATTCTTCGGCTGGATTAAAGATTTATCGGCTCAAGATCCAACTTCATTATTTAATTTATTTGGCTTAATACCTTGGGATCCTCCAGGGTTTATGATAATTGGAATTTGGCCGATTTTAATGGGGGCCTCAATGTGGGTACAACAAAAGTTAAATCCAGCACCAGCTGATCCTATTCAAGCAAAAATATTTGCCTTCTTTCCATTGTTTTTAACAATTATACTTGCGTCTTTCCCCTCTGGTTTAGTTGTTTATTGGACGATAAATAATATTCTTACAATCGCTCAGCAATACGTAATTGTAAAAAAAACAACTGTGAAAACGAATTAAATGTCAAAAAATATTTCTCTAGATGAGATAAAAAAATTTTGGCCTGAGAAAGCTCCAGATATAAATATTGTTCAGAAATATGTCAAAAAATATGAAAAGGAAAAAATAGTAATTAAATATGGAGGAAACGTTCTTATAGATAGAAATGTTTTTAATAACTTTATATCTGACATGAATGTTCTTAATAAATTAGGTTTCTCTATTATAGTTGTTCATGGGGGCGGCCCAAGAATTAAAAGAGAGCTAGATAAGAAAAAAATTGTATCAAAATTTATTAATGGATTAAGAGTTACTGATAAAAACATAATTAATACTGTAGAGGAAGTATTGATTGATTTTAATAAAGATATAGTAAGTTCTCTCAAAAAACTAGGCTCTGAAGCAACCTCGTTTCACACCAAAACTGAAAATGTAATTGAAGTTGAGCCTGAAAGAGAAGAACTTGGTTTCGTTGGAATACCAGGTAACATAAATGATAATTTGATTCAAAAAGCACTAAATGAAAATAAAATTCCAATTATAGCTCCCTTAGGTTTGGGAAAAAATAATCAAACGTATAATATTAATGGTGATACTGCAGCAAGTGCTATTGCAAAAAAACTTAAATCAAGGAGATTAATATTAATGACGAATGTGGAAGGTGTATATGATGATCAAAAAAAATTAATATCAGAAATTAAACCTTTCGATCTTGAAAATCTTATTAAATGGAAAGTCGTTCAAGGTGGTATGATTCCTAAAATAGAAAATTGTGTTGATGCTGTTCAAAATGGAGTAAAAGGAGTAGTAATTCTAGATGGAAGAAAACCTCATTCAGTTTTGCATGAAATTTTTTCTGATAAGGGATCAGGAACATTAATTAGAGAATGAAAGATTTAAAAAATATCAAATTTTGGCTATTTGATTTAGATAATACGCTTTACGATGGAGCTACTAAAGTTTTTGACCAAGTAGACAAAAAAATGTCGAAATTCATCTCTGAAAAATTAAACGTTAGCCTTGAAGAGGCTAGAAAAATTCAAAAAAACTATTTTCAAGAATATAATACCACTTTAAACGGAATGATTAAGAATCATAAAATTGATGCTGATGAGTTTTTAGAGTTTGTTCATGATGTAGATCTTAGTTTTTTAGATCAAGATAAGGATCTAGAGGATGAAATTAAAAAATTAGATGGAAAAAAAATAATTTTTACTAATGGTTCTAAGGCCCATGCTCTTAATGTTACGAAAAGAATTGGAATAGATAAGCTTTTTGACGGAATTTTTGATATACGAGATTGTGAATTTATTCCAAAGCCTTCCAAAGAGCCCTACAAAAAATTGGTAGAAAATTACAAAATTGAGCCACAATATTGTATATTCTTTGAAGATATTGCGAGAAATTTAAAGCCAGCATACGAATTAGGAATGAAAACTGTTTGGATTAAAAATAATGAACCGTGGGCAGCAAAATATTCAGACTCAAATTTTATTAATTATAAGACTGACAACTTAACAAAATTTTTGAAGGAGGTTAATGAGTTACGATAAGCTAAAAAAAATAATAAACGAAAGTTTTGAAAAAAAAGAAAAAGTAAGTCCAAATTCAGATAAAAAACTGGTAAAGGCTATTAATGAAACTATTAATTTAGTCGATAGTGGAAAAATTAGAGTAGCAAATAAACTGAGTGGGAGTTGGGTTGTAAATCAATGGATTAAAAAGGCTATTTTGTTAAGCTTTAGAATTAATAAGATGGAAATGATGAAAGGTCCTTATACGACTTGGTATGATAAAGTGCCTGGTAAAACAGTTAAATGGAAAGAAAAAGATTGGAAAAAAGCTGGATACCGTCATGTGCCTAATGGAGTTGTAAGAAAAGGAGCATACATTGCTAAAAATGTTGTTTTGATGCCTAGTTTTGTAAATCTTGGAGCTTATGTAGATGAAGGTACAATGATTGACACTTGGGCATCCGTTGGCTCGTGTGCTCAGGTTGGAAAAAATTGTCATATTTCTGGCGGTGCAGGTATAGGAGGTGTACTAGAACCGCTTCAAGCTGGTCCTGTTATTATTGAGGATAATTGTTTTGTCGGTGCTCGATCTGAAATTGCTGAAGGTGTTTTAGTTGAAGAAGGTGCAGTGTTATCAATGGGTGTTTACATTGGTGCATCTACAAAAATAGTAGATAGAAACTCTGGGGAAATACATTATGGCAAAGTTCCTGCTTATTCGGTTGTGGTTCCCGGAAGCTTACCAAACAAATCTAACCCTAATGGACCCTCATTGTATTGCGCAGTTATAGTTAAAAAGGTTGATGAGAAAACTAGAAGCAAAACGTCTATAAATGACTTACTTAGAGACTGATGAATATAATAAACGAATTACAATTATCTAAAGAATTAATAAGATTTCCAAGTATTACTCCTAGAGATGCAGGAGCAATAAAATTTTTAAGTAAAAAGTTAAAAAAATTAGGCTTTAGTTGTAAAATTTTAGAATTTAAGGGTAAAGGAAGTAAACCAATAAAAAACCTTTACGCAAAAATTGGTAAAAAAAGACCAAACTTATGCTATGCAGGCCATACAGACGTAGTTCCTCCAGGAAATCTTAAAGATTGGACTGTTAATCCTTTTAAACCAGCAGTTAAAAAAAATCATTTAATTGGAAGAGGGGCAAATGACATGAAGAGTTCTATTGCTTGCTTTGTTGCAGCGGTAAGTAAATTTTTAATTAAAAACGATAATTTTAATGGATCAATTAGTTTTTTAGTTACAGGTGATGAAGAGGGATATGCAATAAATGGTACGAAGAAAGTTGTGGATTACCTTAAAAGAAAAAAAGAAAAGATTGATTTTTGTATTGTGGGCGAGCCAACTAATCCAAATAAACTTGGAGAAATGATAAAAATTGGAAGAAGAGGAAGTTTGTCAGGAAAAATTGAGATTTCTGGCACTCAGGGGCACATTGCATATCCTCACCTTTCTAATAATCCAATAAATACTTTAGTAGCCATATGTAAAAAACTAAAAGAAAAAAAGTTGGATAAAGGTAACAAAAACTTTCAACCCTCAAATTTGGAATTTACGTCTCTGAATGTAGATAATAAGGCTCATAATGTTATACCTGCAAGAGCTAGAGCCCAGTTTAATATAAGGTATAATAATTTACACACCTCTTCATCGCTAATGAAAAAAATTAACTTGATTGTTAGACAAATTAGTAAAAAAAATAAATGTAAATATAAAATTAATTATATTGCAAACGGAGAGGCTTTTTTAACAAAACCTGGAAAAACAACATTTATGGCAAAAAAAATTATTAAAAAAATAACAAAGATGAGTCCAAAATTTTCTACAACTGGGGGTACGTCTGATGCTAGATTTATTAAAAAAATTTCTCCTTGTCTTGAATTTGGTTTAGTAAATAAAACTATGCATAGAGTTGATGAATGTGTTTCTCTAGCTGACTTAAAGAAACTTACAAAAATATATAACAATATTTTAGTAGAATATTTTAAGTGAGACTATACAAAATAAAAAAGTCAAAAATTGATAAGAATGGTCTCTATGCTAATTGTAACATTAAAAAAGGCACAAAAATTATAGAGTATAAAGGTAAAATTATTTCTGTTAAAAAAAGTGCTGAAGATCCAAAATTTGACAATAGTAAAGAAATTTATCTATTTAATTTAAACAAACGTTTTGATCTTGACGGAGACTTTAAATTTAATACTGCTAGATTAATCAATCATTCTTGTAATCCTAATTGTGAAGTTTTTGGTGAAGGTTTGAAAATTTGGGTTTATGCAATGAAAAATATTAAAAAAGGTGATGAGCTTTCTTACGATTACGGTTTTAGTTTTGATGATGACTTTAAAAATTATCCTTGCAAATGTCGTTCAAAGAACTGTGCAGGTTTTATTGTTCGAGAGGGTTCAAGATGGAGAATTAAGAAGAGTAAAAAATGAAAAAAATTTTATTTATAACTACTAGGAGTCCATTTTCGGGAAGATATTCAGGTGATGTGATTAGATCTTTAAAAATTGTAAATTTTCTTAAAAAGAAATATAATTTAGATGTAGTATGTTTAAATAAAAAAGGTGAGTTAAAAAATAAAAATAAAAATATTTTAGCTTTTAATGACTCTAATTTTTTTTTTAAAGTTTTTTATTGCATCATCTCACTTTTTAAATTTGAACCAATTCAATTTGGATTATTTTATTCTAAAGAAATGAAGGAATATTTAAAAGAGAATGCTCACCAGTATGATTGTTTATTTTTTTATCACATCAGATCAAGTCAATATTTACCGGAAAATTTTAGAGGGAGGACTATTATTGAAATAGGAGATTTATACTCTGAAAACTATTTGCAAACTTTCAATAACTTAAGTATTTTTAATCCTTTAAAATATATATATCTATTAGAGAGTATTTTAGTAACAAATACTGAAAAAAAAATTTTTTCCAACTTTGATAAAGTTACTTTATTTTCAAAAAATGAGGCTAAAAAAATTAATTTAAAGATTAAAGGTAAAGTATATCAAGTTGATGAGTGTATTGATATTGTAAAAAAAAAATATAAGTTTTCTAAAAATAATTTTAGAATTTTATTTATTGGAAATCTCAATTATCTTCCTAATTTTTTAGCTTGCAAAGATTTTATTAAAAATGATTTACCATTTATAAAAAAAAAGATTCCTCAAATCAAGTTCAGTATTATAGGCAATGTTACTAAATTGAAAAAATTTCTTCTTTCGGGCAAGCCTGAAGTTGAAGTCCTAGGTTTTAAAAAAGATATTTCTAAATATATTAAAAATACTATTTGTGGTTTGGCAAATTTAAAAATAGCAACAGGTGTACAAGTGAAAGTTTTAACTTATATGTCTTTCGGATTACCAGTCGTTTGCTCTAAAAAAGTCTCCAAAAATTTCGGGGAAAGTGTACTAAGTTTTCATAATAATAAAGAACTTCATAAAGTGATATACGAATTAAAATCTAAAAAAATTAAAAGCAATAAATTTTCTCAAAAATCTCTTAAATTATCAAAATCATTGAATTGGAAAAAAATAAGCCGAAAATACTTAGAATTAATAAATACTCAATAAAAAACTTTTTTTAAATACAAACCTTCTGGAGGTGCTGGGGGTGCACATTCATTTCTTTTTTTTGATTTTATAATTTTTTTTATTTTTTCAGGTTTCCACTTATTTTCACCAACATACTTTAAACAGCCTACCATTGATCTTACTTGTTTCTGCAGAAAAGACTCGGACTCAAATCTCATTGTAATTTTATTGTTAAAACTGTTTAACCTTGCATGAGTAATAGTTCTTATTGGGCTCTTAGCTGAACAAGAAGATGCTCTCAATGCTGAGAAATCGTGTGTCCCAATGAAATATTTTATAGCTTTTTTCATTTTTTTTATATTAAGTTTTTTTTTTATTAACCATGATCTGTCTTGGTCAATTGAAAGATTTGCCAATCTATTAATAATTATATACTCGTACAGTCTTTTTTTTGCGCTATGTCTTGCATGAAAAAGTTCGTTTCTTTTTTTCAAATTTATTACTGAAATTTGATGTTTTTTTAAGAAAAAGTTAACAGAAGATAAAAATTTAAAAGAATTTTTAATTTCATTCTCACAATAAAAATTTGCACTTTGGCCTACAGCGTTCACACCTGCATCAGTTCTTCCCGAACCAATTAATTTAATTTTTTTTTTAATAGTTTTAGATATAGCTTTTTGAATTAAATCCTGAATTGATTTTCCATTTTTCTGGATTTGCCAGCCGACAAAATTTTTACCTAAATATTCAATAATTATTTGGTAATTATATTTCAAGCTAATTTTTCACCGTTTTGAATTTTATATCCAGCTAAAAAATCTTTTGTTTTTAAGATTTTTTTTCCCTCTTTTTGAATTAATAAAACTCTTATGGCTTTTTGTTTACATGCCACTGTTAAATTATTATCCAAAACTTCTCCAATCTGCCCGTTTTGATCAACTTCAATTGCCTCGATAATTTTAAATCTTGCTCCTTTATGAAGAAACCAAACCCCAGGAAAAGGGTTTAGTCCATTAATTTTTGCAATAATATTACTAGCCGGTAAACTCCAATCAATTTCGGACTCTTTTTTATTAATTTTTTTTGCATATGTAATATTTTTTTTATTTTGCTCAACAAATTTATAGTTGTTTTGCTCTATTAATTTTAGAGACTTTAAAATCAATTTTGAACCTAAATTACAAAGTTTTTTTGAAAGAGAAATATAATTATCTTTCTTATCTATTTTAATTTTTTCCTGTAACATATAAGGACCAGCGTCTAATTCTGAAATTATTTGCATAATTGAAATACCTGTTTCATCATCACCTTCCATGATTGCTCTTTGAATAGGTGCCGCACCTCTCCATTTAGGAAGTAAAGAAGCATGAATATTAAGGAATTTTATATTTTTTAGATTCAAAATTTGTGAAGGTATGATTTTTCCGTAAGCTACAACTACAACAACATCTGGGTTCAGTTTTTTAAAAAAATTTATCTCCTCTTCTTTGTTTAATAAATTTGGTGCTCTGACATTAATTTTGAATTTATTTGAAAATTGATGAACTGGAGAGAAATTCATATGTTGTCCTCTGTTACTTTTTTTTGGAGGCTGAGTATATACAGATAATATTTGATGTTCGGATTCTTTTAAAGATTTCAAAATTGGAACAGAAAATTCAGGAGTGCCCATAAAAATTAATTTTAATCCCATTTTTACAAAATCACTTTATCTAATTCTTTTTTGCTTTTTTTCAATTTTTTAATAATCATATCTCTTTTCAGCTTTGAAATATGATCAATAAAAAGAATGCCGTCTAAGTGGTCAACCTCATGTTGAATACAGGTTGCTAGAAGACCATTAGTTTTTAACTCTTTTTTATTACCATTATAATCAATGAAGTTAAGATGGCATTCCTCTGGTCTTTCAACTTCAGCGAAATGACCCGGTAAAGACAAGCAACCTTCCTCATAAGTTGATGTTTTATTCGATTTAAATGTTATTTCAGGATTTATTAAAAATAAGGGATTTTTTTTTTCATCACCTTTTGAAATGTCTAATACAATAACTCTTCTTAATACTCCGATTTGAACAGCTGCTAAACCAATTCCAGGAGCATGATACATAGTCTCCAACATATCATCCATAAGTTTCCTCAATTCATCGTCAACTTTTTCTAATATTTTGCTTTTTTTTCTTAAAATTGGATCAGGTTCAATTACGATTTTTTTTTTTGACATTTGATCTTATTATAATCTAATTAAACTCTTTTCGGTAGGGCTGAGACTATGAACTTATTTCGTATATTAATTAAATCTATTTGATTTAGAAGGTTAGTGATAAAATATATTGTTTCGGGATCCAACTGGTGCGGTTCATCTTCTCCAATTATTTCTACAATTTTTAATGCTAGGAAAGCATTTTGATTACCTTTTATTAGTTGAAGCAAATTTTTTGGTACTTCATATTTTGATGAAAGCTCTTCTTGTTTAAAATTTTCTGGGATTACAAAACCATCTTTTTTCAATGCATCGACTAGAGCTAAATCTTTAGCTGAATAAAAATATTTTCTATTTTTACTAATTTTTTTAAATATTTTATCAATATCTTTTTGTACTTTTTTTTGCTCCTCATTTTCAAGATAAAATTTAATTATTTTAGATTGATGAAGAATCTTATCATTATATCTTACTTT
>CACOWD010000014.1 GCA_902630915.1 uncultured Pelagibacteraceae bacterium
TTATACAATGCTGCTGTTTCGTCAAATATTGAACCTAACATTATTATAGAGTTTGCGAGAATATTTGGTTTTGAAGTAGATTTTCAAAGAGACATAAGAAAAAATGATTGGTTTGAGATATTTTATGAAAATTTTGTAGATGATAACGGAAAAGTAAGAGATACGGGAAAAATAATCTATGCTTCAATGTATGTAAATGGAGAAGAAATAAATCTTTATAATTTCAAATATAAAAATAATGACTCAGAATATTATGATATTAAGGGAAAAAGTATAACTAAATCTCTTATGAAAACTCCAATCAATGGAGCTAGACTTTCATCTTCTTTTGGAATGCGAAAACATCCCATCTTAGGATATAACAAAATGCATAGAGGAACTGATTTCGCGGCACCTAGTGGAACTCCAATAATGGCATCTGGATCTGGAACAGTAACTAGAGCAAGGTGGTGCGGTGGTGGTGGAAATTGTGTTAAAATTAAACATAACTCAACTTATGAAACTATTTATGCTCATATGAAATCTTTCGCGAAAGGAATAAAAGAAGGAAGAAAAGTAAAACAAGGTCAAATAATAGGTTATGTTGGTTCCACGGGTTTGTCTACCGGACCACATTTACATTATGAAGTAATTGTTAATGGAAAAAAAGTGAATTCTCAAAAATTAAAATTACCTTCAGGAAAAATTTTAAAAGGTAATGAGAGGAAAGAATTTGAGATAGAAAGAATTAAAATTGATTTAAAGTTGTCAGAGCTTAGATAGCTAAGTCTTTTTTTGAGTTTTGAGAAATATCAATTTCTTTACTTTTATTTTTTTCAATAGAATTTTCTCGTTTATCACTAAGCTCATTATATCTTCTTAAGTAATGATCAGCATGTTGAAGGTAATTTTGAGCCAACACTGGATCACCATTGCTTTGTGCGTCTTTTGCAAGTTGTTGAAATTTTTGCATTGCCTTTTCTACGCTATGAATATTATTCATCGAACCGTTTCTGTTAAAATTTACATTTCCATTGTTATTAAAACTTGGTGAGCCATTTGACGAAACAGATCCGCCTCTTCTTCTGAAGCTATTCTTAGATGATCTTACTCTAAAATTTCTTCTTCTATTATTATTGTTCATTTGAGTTTATCAGCCTATATACTTTGATATTAAACACCTTACGTTATCTTCATAATCTTTAATTTTGTGTTCTAATCTAAAATTATTGCTTAAAAGTATTTTTGAAACTTCTTTATTTTGATTATTGCCAATTTCTATAGCAAGAACACCATTTATTTTTAAGATATCTTTCGATTTGTAGATAACTTTTTTAATTACGTCAAGCCCATCAATTCCTCCATCTAGTGCTAATTTAGGTTCGAAATACTTTATATCTTCCTGTAAATTTTTTAAGTCTTTGGTTTTAATATATGGTGGATTAGATGTGACTAAATCAAACTTTTGATGATTAAGCATTTTTAGAGGCATTCTTTTAAATTTAATCTTGGCGCTTACTTTATGTTTTTTTGCATTTTTCTTTGCAATTAAAATACTTTTTTGGGAAATATCAATACCTAATCCCTTTGAATTTTTAAACTCACTCAGCAAACTTATTATTATGCAACCACTTCCTGTTCCAATATCAACTACATTAAAAACTTTATTTTTAAATATTTTTACTAATTTTTCAACCATTAACTCAGTTTCAGGTCTAGGTATTAAAGTATTTTTTTCTATTTCAAACCGTTTGCTCCAAAACTCTTTTTCCTTTAAAATATATGCCATTGGTTCTTTAGTTGACCTTCTATTTATGTAATAGTTAAATTGAGAGATATTTATCAAACTAATTTTTTGATTTAGATCAATTAAAACTCTTTCTCTCCTTTTTTTTAAAATTTTTGACAATAACAGCTCGGCGTCTAGTTTATGAGATAGTATATTTTTTTTTTTGAGTTTATGTGAACCTAGACTTATTAGTTGTAAAGCGTTCATTATTTTAGATTTTCAAGTTTTAAGTTTTGTTCTTTTAATCTTAGCTCTTGATTCATCTCTTCATGGATTTCTCCACTCAAAAATTCACTCAATTTGTGTAATGTGAGATTTATTCTATGGTCTGTAACCCTGCCTTGAGGAAAATTGTATGTTCTAATTCTTTCTGATCTATCTCCAGTACCTATTTGACTTCTCCTGTTATCTGATCGTTCTTGATCTTTTTTTCTTTTTTCGGACTCATAAACTCTTGATCTTAAGATTTTTAAAGCCTTTGCCTTATTCTTATGTTGAGATTTTTCATCTTGTTGACTCACAACCACACCGGATGGTAAATGAGTAATTCTTACCGCGCTATCTGTCGTATTAACAGATTGTCCTCCTGGACCTCCTGCCCTAAATACATCAATTCTTAAATCAGACTCTTTAATTTGAATATCTACATCTTCAACTTCAGGTAAAACAGCAACAGTGGCAGCAGAAGTGTGCACTCTACCTTGAGTTTCTGTTTCTGGGATCCTTTGCACACGATGAACACCTGATTCATATTTTAAATAAGAATAAATATCATTTCCACTTACTGAGAATATTACCTCTTTAAAACCTCCTGCTTCACTTTTAGAAATACTAATAAGATCTAACTTCCATTTTTTTTTTGAACAGACTTTTTCATACATTTTATATAAATCTAAGCAAAAAAGTGATGCCTCTAATCCACCTGTTCCTGATCGTATTTCAACAATAGCATTTTTGTTGTCATCTTCATCTTTCGGAAGGAGAAAAATTTTTAATCTATTTTCATTGGTTTGTTTTTTTTGCTCAATTTCGTTAAGATCTTTTCTAGCCATTTCTATCATTTCGCTATCATTATTTTTATCTTTTAAAATTTGCTCTAAATCTTTTTTATCTTTATCATAATTAACATAGTCCCTAGCTACTTTTATAATATTGCCTAAATCAGAATATTCTTTAGATTTTTTTGCAAATAACTTTGAGTCTACACTACCTGTAGAAAGTTCTTGCTCTAATTTGCTATGCTTTAAAATAATATCTTTTACTTTTTGCATTGGTATCATTATTTAATTAATTTCTTTTACTTTTTCTTCGACAAGCTTAACCACTTTCTCAATGATTTGTGAGTTTGCAACTTTTGTATGTGGTATTCCTGATAAATATAAAAGATTACTATCCTGACCGCCTCCAGTTAATCCTATTTCAGTTTGCGCCGCTTCGCCTGGGCCATTAACCACACATCCTATTATAGATAAATTTATTGGCTTTTTAATATGAGATAATTTTTCCTCCAGTTTTTTGACTGTTTCAATAACTGGAAATGCTTGACGAGCGCATGAAGGGCAAGAAATTATATTTACTCCTCTGCTTCTAATTCCTAATGACTTTAAAATTTCATAACCTGCTTTTACCTCATCTATTGGATCAGATGAAAGCGATACTCTAATAGTATCACCAATGCCTTCCATCAAAAGTTGACCGATTCCTATTGAAGATTTAATGCTCCCAGTAAGTAATCCCCCAGCCTCAGTTACACCGAGATGTAATGGATAATTACAAAGTTCTGATAGCTTTCTATAGGCCTTAACAGTCAAAAAAATATCTGACGATTTTACGCTAATTTTAAAATTAAAAAAATCATTATCCTCTAAAAGTTTTATGTTTTGTATAGCGCTTTCGACTAAAGACTCTGGACATGGTTCTTTATATTTTTCTAATAAATTCTTATCTAACGATCCAGCATTAACACCCACTCTTATTGAGCAGTTGTTGTCTTTAGCAGCCTTAACTACCTCTAAAACTCTATCGCTCGAACCAATATTTCCAGGATTAATTCTTAAACAACTTGCTCCATTCTCAGCAGCTTCGATAGCTCTTTTATAATGAAAGTGTATATCAGCCACAAGCGGTACATTTACATCTTTTGAAATATTTTTTAGTGCTTTAGTGGAATTCTCATCTGGACACGACACTCTCACTATATCAGCTCCTGCTTCCTCAAGTTCATTTATTTGATTAATAGTAGCTTTTACATCAGTCGTTAATGTATTTGTCATTGACTGAACACTTATAAAAGAGTTTCCACCTACAGAAATTTTACCTACTTTAATTTCTTTAGTTTTTTTTCTTTTAATTATTCTATAAGGTCTTATTTCCATTTAATCTAATTCAAAAATAGTATGTAATTTTTTAACAGCTTTTAAAGTATTTTCTTCATCAATTATTACAGATAATTTAATCTCTGAAGTTGAAATAGCTAGAATGTTTATATTTTCCTCTGCTAGACCTTTGAACATTCTATAAGTTACACCAGGTGTAGAAACCATTCCTGCACCAACTATCGAAACTTTTGCCACTAGATCATTTTGAATAATACTATCGTATTTAATATTTTTATTTGCCTCTAATACATCCATAGTTTTTTTTAGATGATCTCTTTTGATTGTAAAGGTAATATCAGTTTTCTTAATATTTGAAGAAATATTTTGAATTACCATATCAACATTAACCTGGGCTTTGTTTAAAGGTTCAAAGATATTTGCAGCTACTCCTGGTTTATCTTCAACTCCTACTAATGTAATTTTAGCATCATCTCTCGAATAAGCTACACCGGTAACACTTTTTGAGTAATCTATGCTATCTTGCTCGAATATTTTAGTCCCTTTTCGATTTGTAAAAGTTGATCTCACCTCAAGAGGTATGTCATAAATTTTAGCAGTTTGAACTGCCGAAGGTTGCATTACTTTTGCGCCTAAAGATGAAAGCTCAAGCATTTCATCAAAAGAAATTTTACTAATTTTTTTTGCTACCGGTATTTTATTTGGATCTGAGGAATAAACACCATCTACATCTGTATAAATTTCACATGTGTCAACATTAAATAATTTCGCTAATGCTACCGCAGTAGCATCTGAACCTCCACGACCTATTGTGGTGATATCTCCAATTTTAGAAATTCCTTGAAAACCAGGTACTATAGCAATTCCATCTTTTAAAAATTCATTTATTTGAGAAACATTAATATTTATTATTCTAGCATTAGAGTGTTCTCCTTCAGTTAAAATTGGAATTTGCCAATTTAACCAAGATTTTGCTTTTAGTTTTAAATTAATTAAAGCAGCTGAAAGTAATGCGCAAGAGACCTGCTCTCCAGTAGATAAAAGAACATCGAGTTCTCGTTTGTCAAAGTCTTTTGATATTTTTTTAGAAAGATCAAGTAATTCATTTGTTTTTCCTGCCATTGCAGAAACTACAGCAATAACTTGATTACCTGCGTCAAATTCTTTTTTTATAATACCAGCAACGTGATGTATTCTTTCAATTGAACCCACAGATGTACCGCCAAATTTTAATACTTTTTTTTTCATTTTAAGAATTTAATATAATTATAAAAGATTTTAATGTATTTTATTTAAAAATAAATCACATGACTACTATAAATAAAGAAGAAATTCAAAAGTTTTCAAATCTTGCTGAAGAATGGTGGGATGTAAAGGGCAAATTCAAACCATTACACATGTTCAATCCAATAAGAATTGAATACATCACAGAAAAAATCAAACAGCATTATAATATAAAAAAAGAAAAAAATTTTTTAGCTGGTTTAAATATTTTAGATATAGGATGTGGCGGAGGTTTGATTAGTGAGCCAATGGCTCGTCTAGGGGGGAAAATTACTGGTATTGATGCATCAGAAAAAAATATAAAAATTGCCAAAGTTCACTCTGAAAAAAATAATCTAAATATTCGATATCTTAATAAATCTCCAGAAGAATTGAAAGAATTTAATAAATTTGACATAATACTTAATTTAGAAATTGTTGAGCATGTAGATAATTTAAATCTCTATATAAAATCTTGTAGTGGGCTATTAAAAAACGGGGGAATAATGTTCACCGCTACTTTAAATAGAACTTTAATTTCATATTTTAAAGCAATTATAGGAGCTGAGTATATTTTAAGGTGGTTACCAATAGGAACTCATGATTGGAACAAATTTATTAAACCAGAGGAATTAGAAAACATTTTATCTAATGAAAAATTTATAACTTATGATCTGAAAGGTTTTCAATTTAATCCGATTTTATTTAAATGGAGAAGATCAGAAAACCTGTCTGTTAATTATATTGTCAGTAGTATAAAAAATTAATTCTCTTTATCTACCCAAGGCACACTTATTAAGTCTATACCTTCCTCGGCAAGTTCTTCTCTTTCTTTTGGTGTTGTAGTGCCATAAATAGTTTTTTTACTACTTTTATCATAATAAATGTCTCTAACTTTTTTGCTAAAATTATTACCAACATATTCAAAGTTATCTTCTATATAATTTCTGAGTCTAATAAGATTTTCTCTCTCTTTTCTTAGCTTCTTATCTGTAACACCTGAACTATCAATAGTGCCTGATACCATTGGAGCCATAATTGACTTACTTATTTTTTTGGAACCACAAAATATACATTCTAATAATCTTTTTTTTTTGAGTTTCTCATATTCTTCTGAATTTGAAAACCAGCTCTCGAACTCGTGATTATTTTTACAATTAAGGATATATTTGATCATATTCTAATTTCTGTAATCAGCATTAATATCGATATAATCATGTGTAAAATCACATGTGTAACATTTAAAAGCATCATTTCCGAGTTTTAAATTAATTTCTACCTCGATAGAATCCCACTGCATATATTCTTTTAATTTATTTTCTTCATAACTTTCAGATACTCTTCCATTCTCAGCTACAATAAAGTTACCAATTTTTATTTTTAGTTTTTTGATGTCTACTGCTTCACCAGATTTACCTATACCCATTACAATCCTTCCCCAATTAGGGTCCTCTCCTGCAACAGCAGTTTTAACTAAAGGCGAGTTAGCAATTGAAAAAGCAATATTTTTTGCACTACTAAGTGATTTGGCATTAATGACATTAATAGTCAAAAACTTTTTGGCTCCCTCACCATCCACAACAACTTGTTTTGCTAAATTCAAGCATAGTTTCTTTAACGCTAATTCGAATTTTTGAATAACTTTATCGGTTAAAGATAAGTTTTGACCAATTTTTAAAGCCCTTGTAGAAAATATTGACACCATGTCGTTGGTAGATTGATCACTATCTACAGTAATAGCATTAAAAGAATTAGCAACTGCTCTTTTGAGCAGTGTTTTTAACAAATTAGAATTAATATCTGCATTAGTAAATATAAAAGACAGCATTGTTGCAAGATTTGGAGCTATCATTCCTGAGCCTTTTGCTACTCCGCAAATTCTTATTAATTCATCTCCAATAATTATTTCTTCATAGGCAACTTTGGGCTTAGTATCAGTTGTCATAATTGCAGAAGCTATTTTCAACCAATACATTTTATTGTGTTCACTTCTTAATCTATCAACTAAGTCGCTTAATCTATCTTTTACTTTTTCTACCGGAAATTCTTCACCGATAACTCCTGTTGATGCAAAAATTAAATCTTTAACTTTTACTGTTTCACTTGTGCCTTTTTGAGATTTAGACTCTTTTATTGTCAAAATTCTTGATAAATTTTTAGCTAAAATATCAATACTTTCTTTTCCTTGCCTTCCGGTAAAAGTATTAGCGTTTTTTGTATTGACCAATAAAGCTTTAATAATTTTTTTATGCGAGGAATTATTCCATGGTATGAACTCTGATGTAATGCTATTTGATGTAGTTAAAGTTGCATAATTTGCACCTTTGCCAAAATAAAATAGAGCAAGATCATCTCTGCCATCTCCATACAAATCTGCTGAAATAGACGACATTTCTAAGCCGTCAATTTGCTTAAGATTTTGAAACTCACCCATTTTAGATAATTTGTTTTTATCTTTTAAGAAATTTTTGATGTTAATTGTCATAATTGCTATTTAATTTAACTTATAAATACATATATAGAGGTAATATGAATTTATTTACAAGGACTTTTAGTAAAATATTTAAAAGCTCTAATCAACAAGAATTAGATAAAATCCAAAATCTAGTCTCAGCAATAAACGATAAAGAGAGTGAGATTAAGTCTCTGTCTCAAAGTGATTTTAGAGAAAAAACTGCAAACCTAAAAAAAAATGTTCAAAATGGTTCGCTTCAGTTGGATAGTGTAATCCCAACGAGTTTTGCCATGGTTAGAGAAGCAGCAAATAGAACTCTGGGTGAGAGACATTATGATGTTCAAGTTGCAGGGGGATTAATACTTCATAAAGGTAAAATTGCTGAGATGAAAACTGGTGAGGGTAAGACATTAGTTTCAACTTTACCAGCATACCTAAACTCTTTAACGGGAAAAGGTGTGCATATTGTAACCGTAAATGATTATCTAGCCAAAAGGGATGCCGCGTGGATGGGAAAAGTATTTGAGTACTTAGGTATCTCGACAGGTTGCGTTACAAATGACCTTGAAGACGTCGAAAGAAAAAAAAATTACTCTTTGGATGTAACATATGCAACAAACAACGAGCTTGGTTTTGACTATCTTAGAGACAATATGAAATATGAAATTAATGAAATGGTACAAAGAGATCACAATTTTTGCATAGTGGACGAGGTTGATAGTATTTTAATAGATGAGTCTAGAACTCCGCTAATTATTTCAGGAAAATTAGAAGATAAAACTACCCTTTACTCAACAACAAATAATTTTATTAAACACTTACAAAAGCATGATTATGAATTAGATGAAAAAAATAAGAATGTAATTTTAACTGACAAAGGTGTCGATAGAGTTGAAAAATTAGCAACTCAAAATAACATTCTTAAAAATAATAATTTTTATGATCCAGCCAATTTGGATTTAGTTCATCATACTAATCAGGCATTAAAAGCAAATTTAATTTTTAAAAAAGATACTGACTATATTGTTAGAGATGGAAAAGTTCAGATTATTGACGAATTTACTGGAAGAGTGATGAGCGGTCGAAGGTTTTCTGATGGCTTACATCAGGCGATTGAGGCAAAAGAAAATGTGAAGATAGAGGAAGAAAACCAGACACTTGCATCAATAACGTATCAAAATTATTTTAGA
>CACOWD010000015.1 GCA_902630915.1 uncultured Pelagibacteraceae bacterium
AGAAGGCGGTATCAATGGTAGAAAAATTGATTTAATTCTCTATAACGATGAGTGCAAATCAGAAAAAGGAGTAGCAAATGCTACTAAACTTGCCTACCAAGACAAAGTTCACGTAATAATCGGATCAAGCTGTAGTTCTGTAACATTACCAATGGTTCCAGTAATAACTAAAGCAAAAGTTCCGCAAATCATACCTCACTCTACAAGTTCTAAAATTACGATGACTGGAAGTGAATATATATTCAGAGTACCGGTATCTTCTAGATTTTATAAACTTGTACAAGGTAAATTCACTGCTGAGCAACAAGGTAAAAAGATAGCATATATCTATGTGCCTGACCAAGCCAGCATGGTTTTTGCTAAAGAGATGATTCAATTTATGAAAGACGAGTACGGAGTTGAACCAACTTATGCAGTTCAAGCCGGTGAAAAAGAAACTGACTTTAGATCTTACTTAATGAAAGCTAAAGCTACTAACCCAGATGTGATAGTTTTATCTGGTCTAGTTGATGAAACAGTTCGTATGCTTGTTCAATCATATGAAGTTGGAATACCAAAAAGCGTACACAGAGTAGCAAACTCAGTAGCTTCAAAAGTAGAAGTGCCAACAAACGCAGGCAAAGCTGCAGTTGGAGTTGTTTACTCAGCTGCTTTCGCTGCTTCAGACACAAGACCAATCGCTAAAAAATTTGTGAAGAAGATCAAAAGTACTTATGGTGTAACACCAGGTCACGATTTTTCACAAATGCAAGATCTTTTAGATATGCTTAAACCAGCATTGACAAAAGCTTCTACTAAATTCTCAGGTGATTTAGCCGCTGATAGAAACGCTGTCAGAGATGCTATTGCTGGGATAACTAATTTTACTGGATTAGCTTCAGGACCAATTAGTTTTTGTGCGAATGGTTCACCAGAGTGTAGAGATGGTAACAAAACACCAGTTATGATCAAATACTCAAGAGGTGGAAAAAACTGGAAAACAGCAGTTGCTGGTACGGTTACATTTAACCCTAGTGACGGTCTATAATTTCTAAAAATTGATGAGCGGTGTATAAAACACCGCTCATTTACAATCTTAAGAGAAATTTAATAAAAAAAAGAGCAAGAAAATGGAAAAATTTAAAAAAGTAATCAGCCAGTATCCTTTTCTTGGATTTATCATTGCTTATCTAGTTCTTTTATGTGTACCAACAATTTTTTTTACAGACTTATATCAATCTCATTTATCAAGCTTAATATTTGTTAATATAATAGTTGCTGCGGGACTAAATATTGTTAAAGGCTATTGCGGTCAAGTTACTGTTGGACATGTTGGTCTGTATGCGGTTGGTTCTTACACAGCTGGATGTATGTTCATGTATTTAGGTTCTGACTTATGGATGACCTTACCAGCTGCAATTATAGTTACAGGTTTATTTGGAATAGCTTTTGGAATTCCGTCTTTTAGACTTGAAGGTCCTTATTTAGCCTTAGCCACATTAGGAGGGGGAGAAGCAATAAGATTATTTATAGAGAACGGAGAATTTTTTGGTTCGACTTATGGAATTTCAAGTATTTCTCAGCCTGTGATTTTTGGGGTGCCCTTTGATACTCCTGACAAATATTATTATATCTCGATGCCAGTTATGCTAATTGCAGTTTATTTTTCTTATAGTATTTTAAAATCCTCTATTGGACGAGCATTTATGTCAGTAAGAGAAGATCCAATATCAGCAGCCGCATCCGGAATAGATATAAAAAAATACAAAATTTTAGCATTTATATTAAGTGCAATGTTTGCTGGAGCTGCCGGAGCTGTCTACGCACACCTTCCACCAGGATATATTCATCCAAATAACTATACAGTAATTGAGATGGTTACTTTTTTAGCAATGGTTGTTTTCGGAGGCCTAGGCCACATTTGGGGAGGAATAATTGGAGCAATAATAATAACAATTGTCTATGATTTAACTCGTCCTCTTTATGAGTATCAATTATTTATATTTGGCTTGACAATTGTTCTTACAATTTTGTTTATGCCAAAAGGCATTGGTGGATTTATAGATAAGATATTCATAGATAAAAGATTTAAAAAAAAGAAAGTCGAGGAAGGCAAGTAATGTTACTTAAAACAAAAAATTTGATGAAAGCATTTGGCGGTTTAAAAGCTATTGATAAAGTTGATTTTGAGTTACCAGCTGGAGAAATCAGAGGAATAATCGGTCCGAATGGTTCAGGTAAAAGTACTTTTTTTAATTTAGTATCTGGGGTTTATGATCCTGATCCAGGTAGTTACATTGAGTTTGATGGTCACGATATTACTGATGAACCGCCACATAAAATTGGAGCATTAGGTTTATCTAGAACTTTCCAACTTCTGAGACTTTATCAAGATATGTCAGTGATAAACAATGTAATGTCCGGCTATCACACTAGAGTAAAATATAAATTTTTTGATGCTGTAATCGGAAGAAAAAAAATATGGGATCAAGAAAAAGAAATCAAAGATGAGATGATGGAACTATTATCCTTTGTAGGTCTCGCTGATTATGCAGAATTAAATGCAAGTGAGTTATCTGGAGGCCAAAGACGTTTATTAGTTTTAGCTAGAGCAATAGCCATGAAACCAAAATTATTGATGCTGGATGAACCTGCAGCAGGACTATCTCCGGTTAACGTTGATAATCTTATGAAGATAATTATGCAATTAAAAGACAAGTATGGATTAACACTTATTATTATAGAGCACATATTAAAAGTAGTTATGGATACTTGTAACACTGTAACAGTTCTTGATCATGGACAAAAAATTGCCGAGGGAACACCTAGTCAAGTTAAAGACGATAATGCAGTAATAGAGGCTTATTTAGGCAAGAAGATGAATGATGAGGAAATGAGAAAAGCACTTGCGGTCTAAATCAATTTTGATAAGCTTTATTAAACAACCATTACCAAATGTATAAAAATATCAAAAAAGAATTCGATAAAAATGGGTTTGTAAGAATAAAAAATGTATTAGATTACAAATTAGATTTAGAACCTATCTTGAACGATATGGCTTTCATCATGAACAGATTAGTTCATAGATTTGTTTCAAAAAAAAAGAAAAAAAGAGTTTTAAATTTAAATTTTAAAAAAAAATATTCATATTTAGTGAGATTAGGTATTCCTGAATTAGATCAATACTTTAATATAAGACTTCCTCAAAACAATATTACAGTTGATAGTGACTTTTTTGCAAGTCAGTCAATTTTTACACTAATAAAAAATAAAAAAATAATTGAAAAAGTCTCGAAAATTTTAGGTACAGAAATTTCATCTAATCCTTGTCAAAATTCAAGAATTAAACAACCTGAAAAAGGTGTAGCGAAAAAGAATTTACATGACGGACTTGTTGGAAGAACGCCTTGGCATCAAGATGCTGGCGTGATGAATAAAAAAGGTCAAAAAGGAACAGAATTAGTAACTTGCTGGATACCATTTACTAAAACTAGAATAGAAAATGGGTGTATGTTGGCAGTAAAAAATAGTCATAAGCTGGGTCTTGTAAATCATGATACTGGAAGCAAAGGACAAGTTGAGATTAAAGGTATAAAGAGCATAGATAATTTAAAGACAATACCTCTCGAAGCCAATGTTGGGGATATAATTTTACTTAATAAATATTTAATTCATTGTTCTTTACCAAACAAATCAAAAAACTTTAGAATAAGTATGGATTTAAGATTTAACAAAAGTGGACAACACTCAGGGAGAGATCCACTGCCAAGTTTTGCAGTGAAAAGCAAAAATAAAAAAAATATTAAAGTAAATACTTACAAACAGTGGATCACCTTGTGGGAAGAAGCTAAAAATAAATGTTTAAAAAGAAAATGGACATATAAATATCCACTTCCAACCTTCAAAGGCTCAAAAAGAGATATAACGAATATTATTTAATGAGCTCATCCACATCGGAGAAAAATTATCTCCCTGAGTTTTTTCTTGCCTGCCTAGGTTATTTTTTATTCGTTTCTCAAGACGCAATGGTTAAATATATTGCAGAAGATTATAAAATTACCCAAATTATTTTTGTTAATTCTTGGTTCGCCTTAATACCTATAATACTTTACACACAAACTTTAGATGGATGGAATAAAATAAAGGGAGCAAACTTTAAAGTACACTTTTTCAGATCATTAACAATGGCATTAGCAGTTTTCTTCGCTTACACAGGATTTTATTTAATGCCAATGGTTACAATGTACAGCATTGTTTTTTTAACACCATTACTCATAACCATTGGCTCAGTATTTTTTTTAAATGAGGTAGTGAGATGGAAAAGGTTTACTGCAATTATCTTTGGATTAGTAGGGGCTTTAATCTCGATTAATCCATTTGGCTCAAATATTGATACATATGTATTTATAGCTTTATTGTGCCCACTTTGTGCAGCAGCTAGCTATCTCATTGTTAGAAAATACGGATATCAGGAAAGTATATTTTCATTTATCATATATGGAAAAATATTAATGATTATATTTTCAGGCATATTTGTAATCTTTTCCTTTAAAGCCATGAATTTCAATGATTTAGTTTTAAACGGTATCTCCGGTATTTTTAGAGGAACAGCGATGATTTTAGTAATTAATGCTGCAAGACATCTTCCTGGTGCTATTTTTGGATCGATTATCTATGTTCAGATATTCGCAGGAGTGATGCTAGGTTACTTAGTGTTTGGTGAAATTCCCACAATTAATAATTATGTTGGAAATGCGATAATTATTGCAGCTGGACTTTACATAGTTATGAGAGAAATGAAGCTAAAGAAAAATATTGTAACATCTACAGCGAGACACCCAACTATCCCTATTAAAAAAGATTAAAGTTTCTTTTTTATATTTAATCGAACTAATTAGTATTTTTCAATTCCTTGTAAATATTATTTACTCTATGAACTTGTTCGGCGATATTGAAATAGCACTCGTATTCAATTTCATTAGGAGTCACATCAAAATGGTAGTGGCCGGCATCTTGAGCACCTTTATAAGAATGAAAATGAGTGTGTTCCCCTGACTCTCTTAAATCTAATTTTCCTCCAGTAGGATCACTAGTCCATAAAACCGAATAACACTGAAAATGTGGTCCTATAGGTTCGTAAAACTGTAAAAAATCTTTAACACATTTCATTTGATTTGGATCATAATATTCATGTTTTATATCTGCATAGTCTGGTTGGACATGGGATTTGATTTTACCATTTAAGATTCTAAAAACACCACCCAGTGCAACACTTAAGTTTGTTTGTAAATTTTCAATAAGTGCAGTTCTCATAGATTGAGGTAAAGAGCCTTGCTCACCTGACCTTCTTTTAATTTTAATTTTGATTACATCTCCTTTTTTTCCTTCAGAGTAATATATATTACCTAGTCCACCATGCTTTCGGTGAGTGTAAGAAGTTGATTTACATTTTTTGTTTTCATCAACTTGAGCAATTATTGATTTTGACTCATTAGTGATTAAATTCTCATTGATGATAAGTTCTCCACAGTGACCCTCTAAACATGACATCGCTCCTGAACCTGCACCTAAAGCATATGATTTCTCAGAGCCAATTCTTTTTGCTATCTCTTCATAATCAAATTCTGTACCTATAAACCTTTTATCATGCATGTATGGTTCTCCTCCAACATCAATAATCTTTTGGTTTCCACTTATACCTTCAGCAGGGCAATCCCATTTTCTTAGATCAGGACATTCAACAATTGAAACATCAACTTCAATATAGTTTTTTGATAAACCTTTTTTTAAAGCTTCGCTTACTTGTTTTAAGGAAATTTGATGAAACTTGGCTTTTTCGATTGTTAATTCCATAATCTATTAATATCATTTAAAGAAGATTATCAATTAAATATAATTTTTATTATGAATAAGTTGG
>CACOWD010000016.1 GCA_902630915.1 uncultured Pelagibacteraceae bacterium
ATCCGTAACAAATTTTATTTTGTCAGGATTGCCCTCGATTATCTTATTTTCTTTATCCTTTTTTACGGATATTACCTCTGCAACAAATTTAACTGTTGCAAATAAATTGTCTTTGATTTTCTCATATTTTTCTACAGAGGATTCTTTTACTCCTATAAAAGTAAATTCAGATGTAATGCTATCTTTATTTCTAGCTTTAATTGCATCAGAGAAATTTGAAAACATATTGGGTGAAAGTAAAGCTTTTAATTTTATGAGATCTCCATTCGCAAAAGAGGTCAAAATACTTTCATAGGCAATCTCAGCGCCTCTTAAAAATTCTTTTTTTTCTTTACCCTCTAATATTTCTAAATTTTGCTCAACTGGTTCAACATCTTGTTTAGGCATGCTGAATTTCTTTTCCGCAAAGCTTGGATAAATTTTGGACTCATGGCCTGTTTTTCGACCTAAAATACTTCTTAGCCGCAAGATTATAAATCCTGCAATCATTCCTAGTAGAATTATGTCTAAATAGCCAAAACTGTTACTCATAATTTGATAAATATACATGAATAATATATTTTTGTATCAGACAAATGAACACATTTTTCTTAATATTTGTAGGTTTACCAGCATTAGAGATATTTTTAATGATAAAAATTGGAGGTCAAATCGGAGCTTTTTACACGATAGCTCTAATTTTCCTTACTGCTGTGGTGGGTATTTTTTTTGCGAGAATACAAGGTATTCAAACTTTAAGGTCAGGAATAACAAACTTATATAGAAACAAAATTCCGATTTATGACTTGATATCTGGAGCATCAATTGCCTTTGCGGCATTACTACTAATCGTCCCTGGATTTTTTACAGATTTAATTGGCTTTTTATTGTTAATACCCATCACAAGAAATTTTTTATTCAAGATAATTTTAAAAAACAAACGTAATATTGAGCATACTAAAAATTCGAACAAAACAATTGATGGTGAGATCTTAAATAAAGATAAAGATGAATTATAAGATAATAGGAAAATATATTAAAAATCTCAATTTCAGCATTCCTAATCCAAAAGCATTTTTTATTCTTACAAAAGAGATATCAAATTATAAAATAAATATTAATATCACAAGCAATCAAGTAAAAAAAAATATTATAGAAGTTTTAACTACACTTAATTTATTGCCGGTAAAAGATGTTTCTGAAAAAATAGATACTAGGATTGTTTTTTCTACCATAATTGAACTTTCAAAAGATAATATTGAGAAAAAAGAAATTGAAAAAATCGTTTTAATAAATGTTCCCTCGGAGATATATTCGGAACTAAGGGGAATATTCGTAAATCTATTTGAAAATTCAGGGTTTAAAGATATAAAAATAAACAAGAATATAGATTTCCAAAAACTATATGATATGAGAAAAGTTCAATAAAAATTCTTTTTGAGCTCTTTTTTTAAAAATTCTTTATGCAGTTCAATTTCCGATTCTGTAATATTTAAGATATCTTTATTATAACCTTTGTCTTTGATGATACTTTGTTCCAAGCTATTAGAGGACAAATTAAATTTTGGTTCTTTTGCATCTAAAAGATTTATATAGACTTCTCTTAACAACTCGCAATCTAACAGAGCATTGTGTTTTGTCCTTCGGGTTAGATCAATATTAAATCTTTTACACAAAGAGTCTAAAGAGTTAGAAGTTCCTGGAAACTTATTTCTTGCAATTTCCAATGAGTCTATCACGGTCTTAGTATCAATTAGAGATTTTTTTATTAAGGACAATTCTCCGTTCAGAAAACCTAAATCAAATGATGAATTGTGTATGATCAATTTCTTTCCGTCAATGAAATTTAAAAAATCATCTGCAATTTTATCGAATGTATCCTTATCACTTAAAAATTTTTCGGAAAAACCATGGATTTTAAAGGCTTCATCTGGAACGTTTCTCTTTGGATTTATTAATTTATGAAAAACTCTACCTGTTGCAATTAAATCCTTCGTTTCAATACAAGCTATTTCAACAATTTTATGACCATCTTTAAAGGAAAGTCCAGTAGTCTCAGTATCTAGAAATATTTCGTTCATATTTTCTTAAATATATCTTTTAATTTTTTCTTTAAAATCTTTAAATTTGTTTCATTAACAATTGTATAGTCACAAAACTGTGCTTTTTTAATATCACTAAGCTGTTTATTGTTAAGTATTTCAAATAATCTTGGATTTCCACCTTTAGATCTAAACCTTTTAAGTCTTATTTTCTTTTTTGCCTTTATAAAAATGATTAGATTGAAATTTTTTACTAATTTGCTCTCTACTAAAAGAGGGATTTCAAAAAAAAGAAATTTTTTTTGTTTATTTTTTTTTATGAAACTTTTCATTTCTCTTCTTACTAGTGGATGTAATATCTTTTCTAAGGTTTTAATACTTTTTTCGCCACTCATAATTTTGCTTTTTATAATTTTTTTTATATTAGAATTTTTATCAATCTTAAATTTTCTGGTGATTAATTTCCTAAATTCATTTGTTTTATATAATTTTTTTACAGCTGTATCCGCGCTAAAAAGTGGACCTTTTCCAGCTGACATTATTTTGCTCGCTGTAGTCTTTCCTGATGCTATAGAACCAGTTATGCCAATTTTTATCATTTTAATTTCGATAATAAGAGTTCTACAAGTTTTTGGTCAATTTCAGGATTTACTTTATTCCATAGATAGAAAGCTT
Organism: uncultured Pelagibacteraceae bacterium; assembly: GCA_902630915.1. The sequence goes on from CACOWD010000016.1 coordinate 2,697, forward strand.
TTTGACCTTGGTAAATAAACATTTCTAAGCCATTAAAGACCTTGATGTTCTTTTCTTTTAAGAATTTTAAAGTTGTTGTTTCAAGGGGATTATAAATAGTATCAATATAAATAAGGTTCTCCTTTGTATTTTCAAAATTAAAAGCAAAGTCATTCCCATTTTTTAGACCTAAGCTTGTTGCATTAATAATGATATCAAAATTTTTAATTTCATCCTCTAATTCACTCCATTCAACAAGATTTAGGTATTTAAATTTTTTTTTCAAGAAAATACATTTTTCCATTGTTCTATTAGTTATAGATATTTGTTTCACTCCAGATTTTTGCAAGGATAAAAGCACAGAGGGTGATACTCCACCTGCACCTATAACCAATGCTTTTTTTTGAGATGCTCTGTCAACTTCTTTTAAGTAAGCTGCTTGCAGCCCGAACACGTCCGTGTTTTCTCCAACTACTAATTTTCTTTCATCAAGATATAAGGTATTAACTGAGCTTGTTGTTTTTGCATCATTAACTAGTAAATCTAAATATGGGACGATTTTTTGTTTGTAAGGCAGTGTAATATTTATACCGCTTAAATCTTTTTCTTTAATTTTTTTTACAATTAGAGGTAGTTCATTTTCTTCTACTTTTATTATCGAATAATTTGCATTAATCTCGTATTTTTCAAACCAGTAGTTGTGAAGCACTGGAGATAAAGAATGTTTAATTGGATTGCCAATTATCCCAAATTTTTTAGTCATTTTTATAATTATTAATATAATTTATAATTTCTTTTATAGGTAAACCCATTATTGAGTTTCGATCTCCTTTTACATACTCAAACAGATCCAAGCCATCTGCTTCAATTTGATAAACACCATAAGCTAATAAAGTTTTAGTGGCAATTTTATTTAAATAGCCTAAAAGTTGATCTTCTGAAAAGTTCTTCATCTTGAGCTCAGAGGAGTCTGTATGGTTCCAAATCATAGCTCCATTTTTAGAAATACACGCTGAACTTATTAAATAATGCTTTGAATTATTTAGTTTTTTTAAGATACTCAATGCTTCCTCTCTAGACTTTGGTTTGTTAATTAGCTCGTTGTTGAGAGAAATTACGCTGTCTGCTCCAAGAACAAGGCGATCTGGATTTTTTGTGCTTACTTTAATAGATTTTATTTCAGCAAGATTTTTGGAGATTAAAAGAGGACTCGCCCCTTCAGCCAAAAGTGAAGTTTTGACCTCTTCTTCATCTACATTAGAAATTATAACATCATTATCAATTTTAAAGCTATCTAAAATTTTTTTCCTTACCCCACTCTTTGATGCTAAAATAATTTTCATTTATGTTTTTTAATTTCAATAATTTTTAAAATTGATGCAGCGGTCTCTTCCACAGATCGTCTTGTGACATCTATAACTGGCCAATTATTTTTTTTAAAAAGATTTTTTGACTCTAATACTTCTTTTTCTATAAATTGTAGATCAGTATAATCTTTTAATTTGCGATCATTCATTATAGCAACTCTGTTTCTTCTAATATCAGCGAGTCTATCAGGATCGGCTACCAAGCCTACAATGCAAGCTGTTTGGTTGTCTACAAGACCTTTGGGTATATTTTGATTTAAAACAAGCGGAATGTTAATTGTTTTATATCCTCTGTTAGCAAGGTAAATTGAAGTGGGTGTTTTGCTGGTCCTGCTTACACCTAATAAGATTACATCAGCATTCTCAATATCGTCTACTTTTTTCCCATCATCATGCGACATCGTGAATTGTATAGCTTCAATACGTTTGTAATAATCGTCATCTAAAACATGTTGAGCGCTTGGTTTATGTATGGCTTTTTGGTTCAAAAGTTTTGAGAAACTTAAAATTAAATTTCCTAATATCCCAAAGCATGGGACGTTACTTTTTAAACTTTCACTAGAAATATATTTTGCTAATCTCGTCTCTACGATTGTATAAAGTATTAATGAATTTTGTAAATCATTGCATTCTTTGATTATTTTATCAATTTGCTGTTCTGTTCTAACAAAAGCAAATTCTTTCTTTTCATATTCAAAATTTGCAAACTGAGATTTGAGAGATAAAAAGATTCTATCAAGAGTTTCTCCTGTTGAGTCAGACACAAGATATACATTGTATTTTTGGTTCATATATTTGTTAATAAATTAATAATAAATACTGTTTTTCCACTTATTCCTAAAGATAGAAAAAAAGAGTAAACACTAATTAACATTATTTAAACGTTTTATTCGGTGTTAATAATGATGTTTTACTAATGTTTATAAGATAAATAAAGTGAGTAAATTCTTAACTTTTTTGAAAACTTATTAAATTTTATATGTATAAAAAGTGTATAAATATTTATAAGCGATTTAAACATGGTCTTAAACTAAAACAAGGTTTTAAAAACGTTTTTATATAGTATGATTAATCTTAGAAATATTTTAGTGAACAAAATATCTTGTAAATCTGTATGGTTTATGAGACAAGCAGGAAGATATCTACCTGAATTTAGAGAAATAAGATCAAAAAATAAAGATTTCATTAAACTTTGTCTAAATAGCGAATTAAGCTCAGAGATAACCCTTCAACCAGTAAAAAGGTTTGACTTGGACTCAGCAATAATATTTTCGGATATTTTAATGGTCCCATATGCATTAGGTCAGAGCGTTACTTTTACAAAAAATGATGGCCCTAGACTAAGTACTTTAAACATTAAAAGATTATTTAAAAATAAAAAAAAAGAATTTTCTAATAAATTAAACCCAGTTTACAAAGCTATCGAGATCACAAAAAAAAAATTAAGAGAAAATAAGTCATTGATATGTTTTATTGGAGCACCTTGGACTTTATTAGTTTATATGCTTGGTCTAAAAACAAATGATAAAAAATTAGATTTAGAAAAATTTAAAAAATTTAGCCCTCAATTTAATATTATTCTTGAAGAATTGACTGAATATCTCTGTACTCATATTAAAAATCAAATAAATGCTGGAGCTGATGTTGTTCAAATATTTGATTCTTGGGCAGGACTTATAC
>CACOWD010000017.1 GCA_902630915.1 uncultured Pelagibacteraceae bacterium
GATGATATGTTAGATTTCTTAAAAAAAATTAAAAATTTTCTTAATTTTAATAACGAAAATGTAGAATTATTTTCTGAACCTAAGATTGACGGAATATCTGCAACTTTAGTTTATGAAAAAGGTTTATTAACAAGAGGACTTTCCAGAGGAGACGGTATAGTTGGTGAAGATATTTTAAATAATTTAAAAACTATTAAATCAATTCCAAAAAAAATACAATCGAAGTTGGTTCCTGAATTATTAGAAATAAGATGCGAGGTTTATATTGGTAAAAAAGATTTTAATAAATTAAAAGATAATTTTGCTAACCCAAGAAATGCTGCTGGAGGATCTTTAAGACAAAAAAATTCAAGTGAGACTGCAAAAATTCCACTTAGGTATTTTGCATATGGTCTTGGGGCTGTTAAACCACAAACTTTTAATAAACAGTCTGAGTTTTTAAAAATTATTTCAAAATGGGGTTTCGTTATTAATCCTCTTTCAAAAATAGTGAGAGGGATCGATGAAATTGAAAAGCATCATCAGCAGATAGACCAAATTAGATCATCACTAGATTATGATATTGATGGTCTGGTTTATAAAGTAAATCAACTTCCTTTACAGAAAAGATTAGGTAATACTTCTAGCTCTCCTAGATGGGCTACAGCTTATAAATTTTCAGCTGAAAAAGCTGTAACAGTTATAAAAGATATTGTTATGCAAGTAGGCAGAACTGGTGCTATTACGCCGGTAGCAAAAGTAGATCCCGTCACAGTTGGAGGGGTAATCGTTTCTAATGCAACCCTTCATAATGAGGATGAAATTTCAAGGAAAGATATAAGAATAGGTGACACTATTTCAATTCAAAGAGCAGGAGATGTAATACCACAAGTTTTATCAGTTGATGTGTCAAAAAGAAAAAAATCAAGTAAAAAATTTATTTTTCCCTCAAAATGTTTATGTGGAGCAGAAACAAAAAAAGAATTTAGTGAAAGTTTAAAAAAAGAGGATGCTGTGAGAAGATGCACAAAAGGGTATGACTGCAAATTTATAGCTAGGGAAAAATTAAAACATATTGTTTCAAAAGAAGCATTTAATGTAGATGGTTTAGGAAAAAAAGTAATTGATCAATTCTTTAATTTAAGATTAATCAAAGAACCCTCCGACATTTTCAAACTAGATTATAAAAAAATTATGGAGTTAGAGGGCTGGGGTAATTTGTCAGTAGAAAATTTAAAAAAGTCTATAGATAAATCAAAAGTAATTAAATTAGATAGATTTATATACTCAGTAGGTATTAGACATATTGGTCAGGAAAATGCGAAAATACTTGCTGCATTTTTCATTTCTATTGACGAATTTAAAAAACTTTTTAAAACAAACGAAAGGTTTAAAATATTAGAAAATCTTGTTGAGTTAGATGGAATAGGTATGACACAAATTAAGTCAATAGATAATTTCTTTTCTAATGATAAAAATATAAAAATTATTGGAAATTTGATTAATCAATTAAACATTAATCAACATTCTACAAAAAATTCGGATGGAAAGTTTTCTAATAAAAAACTTATGTTTACCGGAGGATTACAAAAAATGAGTAGATCAGAGGCAAAATCAATAACAGAAAGTAATGGAGGTAAAGTTTTGGGATCTGTATCAAAAAAACTAGATTTTCTAATTGTTGGAGACTCAAAGCCTACTAAAAAAAAGATAGATCAAGCCAAAGCGCTTAAGATCAAAATAATCACTGAAAAAGATTGGTATAAAATTTTAAATAGCTGAACAAGCTCTTTTCAATTCTTTCATCTCAATACTATTCATTGATCCTTTAAGGCTGAAAAAGACTTTCTTATGATATTGATTAAGCCAAATTTTTTCATTCTTATCTAATAAATTTATATTAATTAGCTCTTTATCAATTGGAACCATTGTTAAATTTTCAAATTTTTTTTTATTTTTTTGTTTTCTTACATAAATTAAATTTTCAATCCTGATACCAAATTTGTTTGTTTCATAATAACCAGGCTCATTAGAAACAATCATACCTTCTTGAAATTTAATTTTATTTTTTTTTGAAATAGCTTGTGGACCCTCGTGTACATTAAGAAAATAACCTACACCATGTCCAGTGCCATGCTTATAGTCTAAACCAATTTGTTTTAAATATTTTCTAGCTTTAACATCAATTTCTGAACCAGAAGTGTTCGTTTTCAAATTAAAGTTTGCCACTGCAATGTGACCTTTAAGAACTCTTGTGAAAATATTCTTTATCCTCTTATTTGAATTGTTCAAAGAAATAGTTCTAGTCACATCTGTGGTTCCAAACTTATACTGCCCTCCAGAGTCTACAAGATATAAATCACCCTTTTTTAATTTTAGATTTGATTTTTTTGATACTTTATAATGAATAATTGCTGCATTAGGTCCAGTTCCGGATATTGTAGGAAAACTAGGAAACATAAAATTGCTATTTTTTTTCCTAAATTTAAATAATTTTTTCGCAGCGCTCATCTCTGTAATTTTTTTTCTTGAATAATTTTTTTTTATCCAAAATAAATATTTTGTAAGCGCTACACCATCGTAAATATGTGCAGTTTTTACATTTTCGATCTCTCTTTTACTTTTGATTGCTTTCAAATTATAAATAGGGTCTCCAAAATTTAAAATCTTATTTTTTTCCGCAATTTTTCTTTCAAAATAAAAAGAACATGTATTTTCGTCAATTATAAAATTTTTATTATTAATATCTGCTAGGATCTTTGTGATAGATCCTATATTTTTAAATTTTACTTTATTAAAACTTTTTTCTAAAGAAGGATTTATTTTTTTCAGATTACAAAAAAAATTTATATTACCATTTTTATTAATCAAAACATAACAATGTGGTATCGGAGAATATTTTACATCACTTCCTCGAATGTTAAATAACCACGCATTATTCTCACTAGAGGTTATAAATTGAAAATCCGCACCTTTCCTTTTTAAATTTGAAACAATTTTTTTCACTTTAAATTTATAGTTATAATCTACTGAATTTTTAGGTAAGATATAAAATTTAGAGTTTTTAGTTATAATTTTTCTTTTCCAAATTTCATCAACTAAATTTTTATTTAAGGGTTTAAATTCACAATTACAATTTTTAAAAAAAATATTTAGTGTTTTTTTAGTAATTAGTTTCGGATCAAAACCTATGAATAATTTTTTGTTTTTTAAAATTTCAAAGGGCATATTTTCTGGAATTGTTAATATTTTAAATTTTTTACTACTTTGATAATTAGCTTGAAGTGTATATCTACCATCTACAAATAAATAATTTTTATTCTTAAGTATTAGGGAAAAACCGAACGACCCTGAAAAATTTGAGATAAAATTTAATCTATCATTATGTTGAGGTAAATACTCGGAGAAAAATTCATCATTTTTAAAGATTAGATAACCATCAATTTCCTCTTTTTTAAAAAGCTGTCTTAACTTTTTTATTTTTTCCATTTTAGTATTTTATTTTTTTTGTATCTATCCCAACCAGGACTTCTATATTCCTCGTCAAATTCTAATGTGTTATCTTGATTGAATTCAAAATCATTCTCATAATCACTACTTATTTCATTTTTTTCTACACTTTCATCTGGAATTTCATTAATAAATCTTGATGGAAGTGTGTCCATCCAATCTCCATGATATGCTCTTTTCATGGCAAAGGATAAATAAGCTTCTTTTTTTGCTCTAGTGATGCCTACATAAGCTAATCTTCGCTCCTCTTCTAGAGCAAAATCCCCTTTTTCCTCTAATGATTTTTGATGAGGAAACAAGCCTTCTTCCCATCCAGGAAGAAAAACAACATCAAACTCCAAACCTTTAGCAGCATGCATAGTCATAAGATTAATTTTTGCCCCTTCCCACTCTTGATCAATTGAAGTAGCTAAAGCTACATGCTCTAAAAAAGTTTGCAAATTATCATAATCCTGCATTGCCCTTAAAAGCTCTTTTAAGTTTTCTAACCTATTTTCATTTTCTAAATCTTTTTTATTTTTTAGCATTGCCGAATACCCAGATTCGTCTAAAACCAGTTTTAGTAAATCGAAATGTTTCATATTAATTGAGTCTTTTCGCCATTTTTGAATCATATTTATAAGTTGAGTAAGAGCATTTTTAATTTTTGGTTTTAATAAACCTTTTTCAAGAATTTTCACTATAGAGTCCTCTAAACACAATCTATTAGTTTTTCCAAAAGTATGAATTTGATTGAGCGTACTTTCACCCACACCTCTTTTAGGCACTCCTATCACTCTTTCTAATGCCAAATCATCAAATTTTTGATTTATAATCCTTAAGTATGAAACTGCATCTTTTATTTCCGCTCTCTCATAAAATTTAATACCCCCTAACACTCGATAGCCTATACCTACTTGGAGAAATCTTTCTTCAAATTCTCTTGTTTGATAAATTGCTCTTACTAAAATTGAGACATTATTAAGAGAATATTTTTTTTTTATTTTTTTTTCAATTATATCACTAATCCCCTGAGCTTCCTCTTTACCAGATCTATAGCAATTTAATTTTACTAACTCACCCTCGTTAGCAGATGACCAGAGTTTTTTTCCTACTCTACTAGAATTATTAGAAATTAAATGTGATGCAGTTGATAAAATATTTTTGGTTGACCTATAATTTTGTTCCAATTTAAAAACTTTACAATTTTTGTAGATTTGATCAAAAGTAAGAAAATTTTTTATTTCAGCACCTCGCCAGCTATAAATAGATTGATCATCATCACCGACACAACAAATATTTTGATTTTTATTAACTAATAAATTGAGCCATTTATTTTGGATAAAATTAGTATCTTGAAATTCATCTACCAATATATATTTAAAATTTTTTTGATATATTTCTTTAATGTCTTTGTGATCTTCGAATAATTTAACGCAATATAAAATTAAATCTCCAAAATCCATTGAATTTAGATCTTTAGTTTTATTTTGGTATATCTCATAAACTTTAAGTATGGATTTAATGATCGAACCTGATTTATCTATTTTAACATCTTTAGGTAAAAGGCCTTTATTTTTCCACTGATCAATATGATAAATTATAAGTTGAGGTGAAAATTTTTTAGCATCTAAATTTTCTCCTTTGACTATATTTCTGATGAGTTTTTTTTGATCATCTGTATCTAAAATTGTAAAATTACTTTTATAATCCAGAGCTTCAGCATGTCTTCTAAGAAATTTTACACTTATTGAATGAAATGTACCCAACCAAGGAATTGCATTAGTGGTACCTTTTAAGTACTGCATAACCCTGTTTTGCATTTCTCGAGCGGCTTTATTTGTAAACGTTACGCACAATATTTGGTTTGGCCACGCTTTTTTTTGATCTATAATATGTGTTAACCTTGTGGTTAATACTCTAGTTTTTCCTGAGCCAGCTCCAGCAACAATTAAGTTTGGCCCTTCAGTACTTAAAACCGCATCTTTTTGTTCCTTGTTAAGGTTTTCTATTAATTTATCAATGTTATTCATAATTTAGAATATTAACCTATATACTAGTTGAAAAAAAAAAATGATAAACAGAATTCAAAAAATAATTAACAACAAAAATTCAAGGTTCTTCAAATTCATTTTTTTTTCAAGATATCTTATCTTAATATTTTTAATATCATCCGCGTTAATTTTACTTATTCCAAATTTTTTTAAATACGAAAAGAAA
>CACOWD010000018.1 GCA_902630915.1 uncultured Pelagibacteraceae bacterium
TGATCAAAGCATTTGAGCTTTCTATTTGATTGTTAAGTTTTTTAAATTCATGATCTTTTAATATTATAAAATTAAAATTTTTAAAATTTCTTTTTATTTTAGAAACAAAACCAGGGGGGAAAGTGTTATTATTAAATAATATAATTTTTTTTCTAGAACTTGGCATAGCTCCGCACTTCTAAAAATAACAATTTTTTATTGTAATTAATCATACAGCTTTTAGACGATCAGTGTAGTCAATTTAATGTGTAACTTTAACGTTCAAATATTGAACAGTAAAGAGTTATTTTCGATAGAATTATGTTAATTTGACTAGCTTATTTTACGTAAATTTTATTTAAAATTTTTTTCAGTGCATAAATCAAGCCAATTGAGCTATTAGTACTGGTCAGCTGCACGCGTTACCGCGCTTCCACATCCAGCCTATCAACGTAGTGGTCTACTACGGCTCTATGGGAAGAACTAGTTTTAAGGTGGGTTTCCCGCTTAGATGCTTTCAGCGGTTATCCCGTCCATACTTAGCTACCCGGCACTGCAGCTGGCGCTACAACCGGTCCACCAGTGGTATGTTCATCCCGGTCCTCTCGTACTAGGGACAAATCCTTTCAATTCTTCTACACCCATGGCAGATAGGGACCGAACTGTCTCACGACGTTCTGAACCCAGCTCACGTACCACTTTAATTGGCGAACAGCCAAACCCTTGGGACCTGCTCCAGCCCCAGGATGTGATGAGCCGACATCGAGGTGCCAAACACCCTCGTCGATATGGACTCTTGGAGGGTATCAGCCTGTTATCCCCGGCGTACCTTTTATCCGTTGAGCGATGGCCCTTCCACTCAGAACCACCGGATCACTATGACCGTCTTTCGACTCTGCTTGACTTGTCAGTCTCGCAGTCAGGCAGGCTTATGCCATTGCACTCTACGAACGATTTCTGACCGTTCTGAGCCTACCTTCGCACGCCTCCGTTACTTTTTGGGAGGCGACCGCCCCAGTCAAACTACCCACCATACAATGTCTTGCTGCCGGATTACGGCAAGCAGTTAGATGTCAAGAATAATAAGAGAGGTATTTCACTGGCGACTCCATTTTAGCTAGCGCTAAAATATCAAAGTCTCCCTCCTATGCTAAACATATCATTCCTAACACCAATATAAAGTTGTAGTAAAGGTGCACGGGGTCTTTCCGTCTAACCACGGGAACTCCGCATCTTCACGGAGAATTCAATTTCACTGAGTTGATGTTGGAGACAGCGGAGATATCGTTACGCCATTCATGCAGGTCGGAACTTACCCGACAAGGAATTTCGCTACCTTAGGACCGTTATAGTTACGGCCGCCGTTCACTGGGGCTTCAGAAATTAGCTTGCACTAATCGCATTAACCTTCCAGCACCGGGCAGGCGTCAGACCCTATACATCCACTTACGTGTTAGCAGAGCCCTGTGTTTTTGATAAACAGTCGCATCTCCCTGGCTTGTGCCACCCACTTTAAGTTGCCTTATAGTGGGTCCTCCTTCTTCCGAAGTTACGGAGGCATTTTGCCGAGTTCCTTCAACATCATTCTCTCAAGCGCCTAATTATACTCTAATAATCCACCTGTGTCGGTTTCGGGTACGGTCTAATGATGGAGCTATTTCCTGGGACTTTTTCACAGCTAACTCAATCCATTAAGAGTTAACAATTTACAAAATCCGTCACTTCCATCTGGTCAAGGAATATTAACCTTGTTTCCATCGACTACGGCTTTCGCCCTCGTCTTAGGGACCGACTAACCCTGCGCGGATTAACCTTGCGCAGGAACCCTTGGATTTTCGGCGACAGAGTTTTTCACTCTGTTAATCGTTACTTATGTCAGCATTCGCACTTCTGATACCTCCAGGACTCCTCACGGATATCCCTTTACAGGCTTACAGAACGTTCCGCTACCAGGTATAATTTCCGAAGAAATTATACATCCACAGATTCGGTACATGATTTGAGCCCCGTTACATCTTTGGCGCAGAAACTCTATTAGACCGGTGAGCTGTTACGCTATCTTTAAAGGATGGCTGCTTCTAAGCCAACCTCCCGGCTGTTTAGGAATCTCCACATCCTTTCACACTTAATCATGATTTAGGGACCTTATCTGGTGATCTGGGCTTTTTCCCTCTCGACCATGGACCTTAGCACCCACAGTCTGTCTGCTGAGGTAAAATGTTTGGCATTCGGAGTTTTATGAGGGTTGGTAAAGATTTCTCTCCCCTAGCCCCTTTAGTGCTCTACCTCCAAACATCAATTTACTCAACGCACTACCTAAATAGTTTTCGCGGAAAACCAGCTATCTACGAATTTGGTTGGCCTTTCACCCCTTACCACAAGTCATCCAAAGACTTTTCAACGTCAACTGGTTCGGTCCTCCGGCAAGTGTTACCCTGCTTTCAACCTGCTCATGGTAAGCTCATTCGTTTTCGGGTCTAATTCGTACAACTTGCGCCCATTTAAGACTTGCTTTCGCTACGCCTACACCTAACGGCTTAAGCTTGCTGGACAAATTAAGTCACTGACCCATTATACAAAAGGTACGCCGTCACTCTAAAAAGAGCTTCGACTGTTTGTAGGCATACGGTTTCAGGTTCTATTTCACTCCCCTAATAGGGGTTCTTTTCACCTTTCCCTCACGGTACTAGTTCACTATCGGTCACTGAAGAGTATTTAGGCTTAGAGGGTGGTCCCCCTATATTCAAACAAGATTTCACGTGTCCCGCTTTACTCAAGAACAAAATTAAGCTTTACTCCTACGGGACTATCACCCTCTATGGTTAGTTTTTCCAAACTATTTAAATTATCTTAACCTTGTTGCTGGCCTATTCCGTTTTCGCTCGCCACTACTAACGGAATCTCAATTGATTTCTTTTCCTCCGGTTACTTAGATGTTTCAGTTCTCCGGGTTAGCTCTTTAAACCTATGTATTCAGTTTAAAGTACCAAATAAATTGGTGGGTTATCCCATTCGGAAATTTTCGGATCAAAGCCTGCATACAACTCCCCGAAACTTATCGCAGTATACCACGTCCTTCATCGCCTTTCAGTGCCTAGGCATCCGCCATACGCCCTTAAACTCTTGATTTATGCACTGAAAAAAATTTTCTGTATAAATTAAATTTTTAATAAAATATTCATCTATTCGAATATTTTTAGATTGTTCATCTATTCGAACAATCGGATATAGATATTGTTTGATTGCTCTTACTTTTGAACAATCAAATTGATATTAATTATTTACAATTTGAAAAAACTAAAAGTGTCGATGGTGGAGGATAGCGGGATCGAACCGCTGACCTCCTGAATGCAAATCAGGCGCTCTCCCAGCTGAGCTAATCCCCCGTGAAAAATGGTGGGCCGAGGACGACTCGAACGTCCGACCTCACCCTTATCAGGGGTGCGCTCTAACCACCTGAGCTACCGGCCCCTAAGCATTTATGAGACACTTTATTTGAAGAAGAGAAATGAGGACGGCCACATTAACTTATTTTTTGAGACCAAAAGAAATTTTTGGTCTTCCTTAGAAAGGAGGTAATCCAGCCGCAGGTTCCCCTACGGCTACCTTGTTACGACTTCACCCCAGTTGCTGATCGTACCGTAGTCAAAGGTATAAGCTTTGCCTTAAGGTGTAACCAACTTCCATGGTGTGACGGGCGGTGTGTACAAGACCCGGGAACGTATTCACCGCGGCGCGCTGATCCGCGATTACTAGCAATTCCAGCTTCATGCACTCGAGTTACAGAGTACAATCCGAACTGAGACACATTTTTGGGATTAGCTTAGAGTCGCCTCTTTGCATCCCATTGTAAGTGCCATTGTAGCACGTGTGTAGCCCAACACATAAGGGCCATGAGGACTTGACGTCATCCCCACCTTCCTCCAGCTTATCACTGGCAGTTCTTTTAAAGTGCCCAACTAAATGGTGGCAACTAAAAGTAGGGGTTGCGCTCGTTGCGGGACTTAACCCAACATCTCACGACACGAGCTGACGACAGCCATGCAGCACCTGTGTTTCGTCCAGCCGAACTGAAGAAACTAATCTCTTAGTCTCGCGACGAACATGTCAAGTGTTGGTAAGGTTCTGCGCGTATCTTCGAATTAAACCACATGCTCCACTGCTTGTGCGGGTCCCCGTCAATTCATTTGAGTTTTAACCTTGCGGTCGTACTCCCCAGGCGGTGTGCTTAATGCTTTCGCTGCGACACTGAAAAATATATTTCCAACGTCTAGCACACATCGTTTACGGCATGGACTACGAGGGTATCTAATCCTCTTCGCTACCCATGCTTTCGCTCCTCAGTGTCAGTAGTGACCCAGTAAGTTGCCTTCGCATTTGGTGTTCTTTCTAATATCTACGAATTTCACCTCTACACTAGAAATTCCACTTACCTCTATCACACTCTAGCTAAAAAGTTTTGATGGCAGTTCCAAGGTTAAGCCTTGGGATTTCACCATCAACTTTTTTAACCACCTACGAGCTCTTTAAGCCCAGTAATTCCGAACTACGCTAGGTCCCTTCGTATTACCGCGGCTGCTGGCACGAAGTTAGCCGGACCTTCTTATTCGGGTACAGTCATTTTCTTCCCCGACGAAAGAGTTTTACAACCCAAAGGCCTTCTTCACTCACGCGGCATCGCTGCATCAGGGTTTCCCCCATTGTGCAAGATTCCCCACTGCTGCCTCCCGTAGGAGTCTGGGCCGTGTCTCAGTCCCAATGTGGCTGGTCTTCCTCTAAGAACAGCTATTGATCGTTGCCTTGGTAAGCTTTTACCTTACCAACTAGCTAATCAAGTGCGGGCTCATCTTTCGGCATTAAAACTTTCCCCGTAAGGGCTTATTCGGTATTAGCACAAGTTTCCCCGTGTTATTCCAAACCAAAAGGCAGATTCCCACATTATACTCACCCGTTTGCCACTCAGTATTGCTACTGCGTTCGACTTGCATGTGTTAGGCGTGCCGCCAGCGTACGTTCTGAGCCATGATCAAACTCTCAAGTTTAATAACGGCGCACACTAGCTTTAATAACTTTAAGGTATATTAAAGTTATTTTTCGTTAAAGCGTGTACGACAATTTCTTTATTAACCTAGCCGTCCACACTTCTCTTCTTAAAATTTACTATTTAAAAAAGCTAAGATTTACTATGAAATCTACACACCTTTAGCGCTATTAATATAATAATATCGTAGAGGCGAGCGCTCGTTTTATTACAAATATGTCATAAGTCAAGGCGTATATTAGCCTAAATACCTGCTAAAATAGGGCTTTTTTAACCAGCTCTCATTGCAAACGAGGAATAATTTTTGTAGAAAAACAACTATGACGATAATCCAAAAAATTAACAATTTTTTTAAAAAAAACCTCTACTCATTGTCTATTATCAACTCAGGAAAATTAAAAGTTTTCAATAAATTTCATTTTGCATTATCTGCATCTATTATATTTTTGATTGTAATAATTATTTCATTAATTAGCTTCATTAATAATAAAAATTTAGAAAATCAAAATAATCT
>CACOWD010000019.1 GCA_902630915.1 uncultured Pelagibacteraceae bacterium
CAATGTTAATAAATATTCATAATTTAATTTATAGATTAGAGCCAAACGATAAAGAATTGAGGATTTTTGCAAGTATTATAAGCGCTTTAAGTAGAAATTAAAGAGTAAAGCTTAATTGACAAATTAGTCTGAAACCTTATAAACACTCATAAAAAGCATGACAAAAAGATTAAAATCTAAACATAAAGTAGACAGAAGATTAAAGGCTAATCTGTGGGGAAGACCTAAAAGTCCTTTTAACTCTAGAGCATATCCCCCAGGTCAACATGGGCAAAATAAGAAAGGTAAACCAACTGATTATGGAGTTCAATTACAAGCAAAGCAAAAGTTGAAAGCTTACTATGGAAACATAAATGAGAGGCAATTTAGAAATATTTATAGAAAAGCCTTATCAAAAAAAGGTGATACAACAGAAAACTTAATTGCTTTACTTGAAAGTAGACTAGATACTGTATGTTATAGAGCGAAGTTCGCTCCAACTGTCTTCTCTGCCAGACAAATCATAAATCACGGTCATATTAAGGTTAATAAAAAAAGAGTAAATATCTCAAGTTATTTAGTTAAAGATACTGATTTAGTTGAAGTGAGAGAGAAATCAAAAAGTCTTACTTTAATTGATGGGTCTTTACAAAGTAAAGAAAGAGATGTACCTGAGTATATTCAACTAGACAATAAAAACAAAACTGCGAAGTTAGTGAGAAAACCAAAGTTTTCCGAAGTACCTTATCCAGTTGTAATGGAGCCCAATTTAGTTATCGAATACTACTCTAGATAAAAATTTTACAATAAATTTTTATTTTTGAACAAATTTTTTAACTCACCGTTTTCAAACATTTCTTTTACGATATCACACCCTCCGACGAACTCACCTTTAACATAAAGTTGTGGAATAGTTGGCCAATCACTAAAATCTTTAATACCTTGTCTTAATGCTTCATCATCTAAAACATTTACACTTTTAAAATTTACGTTCAGATGTTTAAGTACATTAGAAACAGCCATAGAAAATCCACATTGCGGAGCATTTGGAGTTCCCTTCATAAATAAACAAATATCATTTTTTTTAATTAGATCTTCGATTTTTGATTTAATTTCCATTATTCTCCTTCTGTAGTTATAGATAAAGCATGTAACTCATTACCCATTTTTCCTTTTAAAGATTTATAAACTAGTTTGTGTTGCTCAATTTTATTTAAGTTATTAAACATTTTAGATTGAATTTTTGCAGAATAATGATTGTTATCACCCATTAAGTCCTCGATTTCGATTTTTGCATCTGGAATAGACTCTTTAATTAATTTTTTTATTTCATCTAAAGGCAAAGGCATTAATAATTATTATACCATTGGTTATTAATTTCATATAGGTCATTTATGCTTAATTTCATTTCACCTACGATTTCAAAATAGTCTTTTTGTGTAGTCCCAATATTTTCGTAAAAAATATCATTATTTTTAAGTATCTTTTCCACAGATTTCAAATTTTTTTTATCTATTTCTAAAATATACCTTCCTTGATCTTCTCCAAAAAAATATTGAGTTGAGTTTATCAATTTTTTTGATTGATCTATTTTTACTCCAAGTTTTGAACCCATAGACATTTCACTAAGGGCAACAATTAGTCCCCCGCTAGAGATATCATGAGCTGCCAAAACGAGGTTAGCCTGGATTAGATTTAAAACTGTTTCTCCATTATTCTTTTCATTTAGAAGATTAATTTCGGGAGGCATACCGTCCAGAATTGAATAATTTTCTTTTAGATAACAGCTTTGGTCTAGATGACCAAATGTTTTTCCAATTAAAATAATTTCACTATTTTCGTTTTTAAAATTATGATTTAAAGGTTTTTTTAAATTATTTATCAAACCTACTCCTCCAATTACTGGTGTAGGAAAAATATTTTTCTTATTTGTGCCATTATAAAACGATACATTTCCAGAGACAACTGGGTAATTTAAGAATTCACAAGCTTCTTTAATACCTATTAAACATTCAGCAAATTCACCCATTATTTTTTCATCCTCAGGGTTTCCAAAATTTAGACAATTAGTAATTGCTAAAGGTTTTGCACCTACAGAAATGATATTTCTCCAATTTTCACAAACAATTTGTTTTCCACCACATACTGGATTTGATTTGCAATAGTTTGCAGACGAGTCAACTGATACCGCTATAGCTTTATCTTTGTTGTGTATTCTAAGAATAGCTGCATCTGAACCCGATCTTTGAAGAGTATCACCCATAACCATTTGGTCATATTGATTTGTTATCCAACTCTTATTTGAATGATTTGGAGATGATAAAATTTTAATTAAAGCATCTTCCAACTTTATTTTTTTAAGTTTTTTAATTTCTGTTTTCTTTTTTGAAGGATTCTTTTTTGTCCATTTTCTATCATAAATTGGTGCTTTAGAAGATAAAGCGTCAATAGGAATTTCACCTTCAATTTTTCCCTGAAATTTTAAAGTTAAATTATTTGTGTTTGTTGTTTTTCCAATTACAACAAAATCTAGATCCCATTTTTTAAAAATTTTTTTAGCGTAATTTTCTTTTTCATCCTCTAAAATAATTAACATTCTTTCTTGGCTCTCAGATAGCATCATTTCATAAGGCGTCATATTTTCTTCTCTACATGGAACTTTATCTAATTCTAATTCTATTCCTAAAGAACCTTTGGAAGCCATTTCAACACTTGATGAAGTTAAACCAGCAGCTCCCATATCTTGTATAGCTATAATTGAGTCATCTTTCATTAATTCCAGACATGCCTCTAGCAATAATTTTTCTGTAAATGGATCACCCACTTGTACCGTAGGTTTTTTTTCCTCAGAATTTTCATCAAACTCAGCCGAGGCCATTGACGCTCCATGTATACCATCTCTTCCAGTTTTTGAACCGACATATACAACTGATTTATTTACGCCTTTTGCTTTAGAATAAAAAATTTTATCTTTACTAGCATGGCCTACTGCCATTGCATTTACTAAAATATTCTCATTATATGTATCGTTAAATTTTGTTTCACCTGCAACAGTGGGAATGCCTATACAGTTTCCATAACCTCCAATCCCAGAAACTACTCCATTTAATAAACTTTTTGTTTTTGGGTGGGAAGGTGAACCAAAATGTATTGAATTTAATAATGCTATCGGTCTTGCGCCCATTGTAAAAACATCTCTTAGTATTCCACCAACTCCGGTAGCCGCTCCTTGGTAAGGTTCAATGTAAGACGGGTGATTATGGCTCTCAATTTTAAATACAATTACATCGTTATCACCAATATCAATAACTCCTGCATTTTCTCCTGGACCCTGAATTACTTGCTTGCCTTTCGTGGGCAATTTTTTTAAATGTAATTTTGAGGATTTATAGGAACAATGTTCGTTCCACATAGCAGAGAAAATACCAAGTTCTAATAAATTTGGATCTCTTTTCATAAGTTTTTTAATACTATGATATTCCTCTTTTTTTAAACCATGTTTTTGAACTATTTTTTCTGTAATTTTCATTAATTCAATTTAGTAAGCTTGAAAATAAATTAACACCATCAGTATTTGAAATCATTTTATCTATCATTCTTTCTGGATGAGGCATCATTCCTAAAATATTTTTTTTTGAATTAAAGACTCCAGCTATATTTTCAATTGCTCCGTTAGGGTTGGACCAATCGTTAATATCACCTTTTTGATCACAGTATTTAAAAGCTATTAATTTTTCACCGTTCAATTCTGCTAAATGATCTTTACTAGTAAAGTAGTTACCTTCATTATGCGCAATATTGATTTTTAAAACTTGATTTAACTTATATTTGGAGGTGAATTTAGTTTTGTTATTCATGACTTTTATATTTATATCTCTATTTATGAATTTTAAATTCTTATTCTTTAACAACGTTCCTTTTAATAAACCTGTTTCAGTCAAAATTTGAAACCCATTGCAAATACCCAGAATTAAGCAACCTGAATTTGCAGCTTTTATTACTTCATCAATTATTAATGATTTTCCAGCAATAGCTCCTGATCGTAAATAATCTCCATAAGAAAATCCACCAGGAATGACTATAAGATCTGATTTTGGAAGAGATGTTTCTTTATGCCAAACCATCTGATTCTTAAATTGCATTTTTTCTAAAGCTACTGCAATATCTCTGTCACAATTAGAACCTGGAAAAACTATTACTGATGATTTCATTATATTTTACTTATCTTATAATCTTCTATAATTAAATTAACTAAAAGTTTCTCACACATTTGATTTATTTTTTTTTCTGCTAGACTTTGATCAGATTCATCTACTTCTATTTCAAAGTATTTTCCTTGTCTTATATTTTTTAGACTGTTAATGCCCAGATTAGCTAGAGTATTTTGGACTACTTTACCTTGTGGGTCTAATACTTCTTTTTTAAGAGTAACTGTTACTGAGAATTTCAATTTATTTTTTCTTGAACTTTATAGGGATAGTTTTACCAAAATTTACTTCACTTATATTAGTTTCTTCAGGCATTATTCCTAAACGTCTCGCGACCTCCTGATAAGCTTGAATTATATTACCAAGATCTTTTCTAAATCTATCTTTATCTAATTTCTTTTCAGTTTTGACATCCCAGAGTCTGCAAGTATCAGGGCTTATCTCGTCTGCTAAAACAATTTCTTTTTGTTCTGTATCCTTGTTCCATGCCTTTCCATATTCAATTTTAAAATCAACTAATTTTATACCGACTGCTCTAAACATTCCTGTTAAAATATCATTTATTCTAAAAGTCATTTTGTTTATAATATCGATTTCATTTTCGGAAGCCCATCCAAAAGCGAGTATGTGCTCTCTAGATATCAAAGGATCGTTTAGTTCATCTTTTTTATAGCAGTATTCTAGTAATGGTCTCTCCAATTGAGTTCCGTCAGGTATTCCTAATCTTTTTGTAAGAGACCCTGTAGCTATATTTCTGACAACAAACTCTAATGGAAATATTTCAGCTTTCCTAATAAGTTGCTCTCTCATATTAAGCCTTCTAATTAAATGAGTTTTTATCCCGCAATGGGATAAGCAAGTTAGTATGTGTTCAGATATTCTGTTATTCAAAACACCTTTACCTTCTACTTTTGCTTTTTTAAGATTATTGAAAGCCGTAGCATCATCTTTAAAATGTTGGATTACTAAATTTTTATCTTTGGTCTCATAAATTATTTTTGC
>CACOWD010000020.1 GCA_902630915.1 uncultured Pelagibacteraceae bacterium
GACGTGATAGCTAGTGAAGAAAATAAATTTTGGAAATTTATTACAAAAAATACTAACTTGAGTGAAAATTTAATTGAGTTAGATAAAAGATTATTAGTAAATTATTATAAATCATTAGGATTCTACGACATAGATATTAAATCAAATATAGCTGAATTAAAAGACACAGGTGATGCAGAGTTAACCTACTCTATAGAAGAAGGGAAAAGATATACGATGAATAAAATTTCTACTAATGTTGACCCTGTTTACGATAAAAATTTATTTTTCCCATTAAACAAAAATTTTCAAAAGATTGTTGGTGAATATTATTCACCTTTTAAAGTAAAAAAACTTTTAGAAGAAATAGATGAATTAATTGAGTTTAACAATCTTCAATTTACAGAGCATAATGTTCAAGAGACTATAGAAGGAGATTCTATAAATATAGTTTTTAATATATTTGAAGGAGCTAAGACTTTGGTAGAAAGAATAAATATTAAAGGTAATACAGTAACTAATGAAGATGTAATTAGAGGAGAATTGATACTTGATGAGGGAGATCCATTTACAAAATTAAATTTAGATAAGTCTATAGCAGAACTAAAATCTAGGGGGATATTTAAACAAGTTAATTATGAGGTAATTAATGGATCTAAAAATAACTTAAAAATTATAAATATAACTGTTGAGGAAAAGCCAACTGGAGAAATTAGTGCAGGTGCTGGAATAGGAACAAACGGAGGAAGTTTTGCTTTCAATGTTCAGGAAAATAATTGGCTGGGTCAAGGTAAAAAAGTAGGTTTTGAAATCGAAGTAGATCAAGAGTCTCTTTCAGGAACGTTAAGTTATACAAACCCTAATTATAATTTTTTAGGAAATTCATTAAGTTATTACGTTTCTAGTGAAGATAATGATAAACCTGATCAAGGATATGAAAACTCTGTAATTTCAGCTGGTATAAGCACTTCTTTTGAACAATACAAAGATGTGATTGCATCTTTAGGATTAAGCGCGACATATGACGACCTTAAAACTCTTAATACTGCATCAGAGTCACTTAAAAAACAAAGCGGAAGTTTTGACGAAGTTGCAGCTAACTATGGTTTTACTTTCGATAAAAGAAATAGATCATTTATGCCTACAGACGGCTCTATTATTGGATTTGGACAGACAGTTCCAATTTATGCTGACAAATCTTTTATTTCAAACAGATTTAGCTTGAGTTCATATAGAACGCTGACAGAGGACGTCATTGGTGCAACTAAGTTTTATGTAGCAAGTGTTAGCGCTTTAGGTGATGATGACGTTAGACTAAGTAACAGAGAAGGAATTAGTTCAAGAAGATTAAGAGGTTTTGAAAAAAATAAAGTAGGTCCGGTTGACGGCATCGATCACATAGGAGGTAATTATGCTGCAGCACTTAACTTTGAAACAAATTTACCCAACTTGTTGCCAGAAGACAGCAATACAGATGTGACTTTATTTTTGGATTTTGGAAATGTTTGGGGTGTGGATTATGATGACTCAATAGATGATAGCAATAAAATTCGGTCCTCTACTGGTGCAATGGCTAGCTGGATGTCACCAATAGGACCAATGACTTTTACGCTGGCTCAAAATTTATCAAAAGCATCTACAGACGAAACACAAGGATTTAGTTTTAGTCTAGGAACAACTTTTTAATATGAAAAAAATAGTAAAACTTACTACAATAATTTTGCTTCTTTTTTTCAGCAATAAAGTACTTTTTGCTGATACTCCCCATTTTCTTGATTTTAAACTTATTCTTAATGAAAGTGATGCGGGGAAAAAAGCTCAAAACTTTCTTAAAAAAAAACTTGAGGGAGGAATCAAGGCTATAAAATCAAAGGAGATTAAAATTCAAGAAGAAGAAAAAAAAATTATACAACAAAAAAAAGTCATATCTGCTGAAGAATATAAAAAAAAAGTTACAGATTTAAGAAATAAAGTTTCCTCTCTACGGAAAGAAAGAAATCAATTATTAGAAACAGTATCTAAACAAAGAACAAAAGCTAGAAATGAATTATTAAAAAATTTAAATCCTATAATAAAGCAATATATGGAACAAAAAAAAATTAGAATGGTCGTTGATAAAAAAAGTCTTTTGTTAGCTGATGAGAATCTAAACATCACAAAAGATATAATGGAATTATTAAATAAAAAACTTAAATCAATTAATCTAAATTAAATTTAAATGAAATCAGTTTTTTTTTTTAAAAAAAAAAAATACCTTTTAAGCAATCTCTTTCCTAAGAAAAAATTTGGTAGAAATATTCAAATTAATAACATTAAGTCTCTAATTCATGCTAAAAAAAATGATTTGACCTTTTTCGATAATATAAAATATAAAAATTTTGCTCACAAGGCCCAAGCATCAGCTTGTATAACAACACAAAAATTAGAAAGTCATTTACCAAAAAATATTGAAAAAATTTTAGTAAAGAATGTTTTATTAGAATTAGCTTTAGTTTTAAAAAAAATTTATCCTACATCTGATATTGATTATCCCGATCTGACCTTAAAAAAACCAAATAAATCTTTAAAAAAAAATGTAAAATTTGGAAATAATGTTTTAGTTGGTAAAAATGTGAAAATAGGTAGAAATACTTTGGTTGGATCAAATACAGTAATTGAACATGATGTTATTATTGGTAAAGATTGTGTGATTGGATCCGGAATAATAATTAAAAATACATTAATAGGTAATAGAGTTGTGTTACAAGATAATTGCAAAATAGGACAAAAGGGCTTTGGTTTTATTCCTAATAATGTAAAAAATATAAAATTTCCTCATATTGGCAGGGTGATTATTGAAGATGATGTAGAAATTGCATCAGGTTGCACTATAGACCGTGGATCAGTCGAGGACACTTGTATTGGGAAAAATACGTATTTAGATAATCAAGTACATGTAGCCCACAATGTAAAAATCGGATCAAATTGTATGATAGCAGGACAAGTTGGTTTTGCTGGAAGCACAAAAATTGGAAATAATGTTTCCATAGGTGGTCAAGCAGGAGTTTCAGGACACTTAAATATTGGAAATAAAGTTAAGATAGGTGGCGGTAGTGGTGTAGTTTCAAATATTGAGGACAATCAGATAGTCATGGGCTATCCTGCCGTCCCTTTAAGAGAATTTTTAAGGAATAAAAAATGAGTGAAAATAATTCAATAGACAAGAAAAGAATAAAAGAATTACTTCCACACAGAGAGCCAATGCTATTAATTGATAAATTAATAAATATAGTTCACCTTAAGTCTGCAACAGCAATTATGAATGTTAAAAAAAATGGATTTTATGTTCAAGGACATTTTCCAGATCAACCAGTCATGCCTGGGGTTTTAATTGTTGAAGCTTTCGGCCAAGCAGCCGCAGCCTTGACCGCTCACGGCATAGATCCTAAAGAATATGAAAATAAATTAGTATTTTTAATGAGTGTTGATAAAGCACGTTTTAGAAAACCTGTGATCCCTGACTGTGAATTACATCTAGAAATAGAGGCCGTTAGATCACATGGAAGAGTATGGAAATACAAGGGAACTGCAAAAGTAGATGGAAAAAGAATGGCCGACGCAGAATGGTCAGCAACAATAGTTGACAGAAAATCATGATACACAACTCTAGTGTAATTGACAAAAAGTCTAAAGTTTCTCAAAAAGTTAAAATAGGTCCGTTTTGTTATGTCGGCCCGAACGTAGAGCTAAAGGATAATGTTCAACTTGTTTCTAATGTCCACATTGAGGGAAACACTACCATCGACGAGGGAACTAAAATTTTTCCTTTTGCAAGTATTGGAACTCAACCACAAGATTTAAAATTTAAAGGGGAAAAAAGTAAACTTGTAATCGGTAAAAATAATATGATTAGAGAATATGTTACTATAAATCCAGGAACGGAGGGCGGGGGATCTAAAACTATAATTGGAGATAATTGTTTGTTTATGATTTCATCTCACATTGCCCATGATTGTACTATAGGAAATAAAGTAATTATAGCAAACAATGTCCCTTTAGGTGGCCATGTAACAATCGAAGACTCAGTTGTTATTGGTGGAAATTCCGCTGTTCAACAGTTTACTAGAATTGGCAGATTGGCAATGATTGGAGGTATGACAGGAGTACTTAAAGATGTAATTCCTTTTGGTTTATCAATTGGTAATAGAAATTATTTACAAGGTTTGAATTTAATAGGTCTCAGAAGACATAATTACGATAATCAAAAGATTATGGAACTTAATAAAGCTTATAAAGAAATTTTTGGATCAAAAAATTTATATCAAAATTTAAGTAAAATTAATGGAGTATTTAAAAATAATGAGCTAG
>CACOWD010000021.1 GCA_902630915.1 uncultured Pelagibacteraceae bacterium
AATCCGTGTTTTGCGCAAAAAGCTCCGAAATCCTTGAAGTCAGATTTATACGCTCTGAGCGTGTTATTAGCTTTCGAAGTCTTTAAGTTTTCTAAAGTTTCCTCATGAAGCTTTTTTACATCTGTTAATAACTCATTCATATAATTACTATTGATAACAATTAATTATCAATAGTAATATATTAAGTGATTTTAGATGTCAATACATATAATTTTAAAGCTTATGATTAAATTTATTCTTCCTATAGTAGTATTTATAGCTGCCGTTTACGGAATTTCTTACTTCTGGACTAATTCGAGTTTAAAAGGAAAAAAAATGATAGCTTTAGGCTTAATAATAGGCCTTATAATAGGCATATCTCTAACAATTTACCTAATTTTTGACTAATGAAGCTAGCAGGTACTAAATTTCAGCTTAAACTATGGGCTTATTTGAGGAAAATACCTCGTGGAAGCGTTAAAAGCTACTTTCAGGTTGCAAAAGCCATTGGAAAACCCCTTGCAGTCCGTGCTGTGGCCAATGCTATAGGAAAAAACCCTTATGCGCCCAAAATTCCTTGCCATAGAGTTATAAGATCTGATGGATCCCTTGGAGGCTATTCAGGCAAAGGAGGCATAAAAACTAAGAGATTTTTACTAAAAAAAGAGGGTATAAGGCTCTAGAATTGTTATTTTACGGGCGATCGGGTCTATTAGCCCCTATTTCATTGTATTTTTTACCCACACACCAGTTAGTTGTACTCTAAAATCAATGATTGCAAAAATAACACCCTCTACGGCCGTTTAAACGCTATATTCAGTAAATGCAAAGCTTATAGAATTGTTGATTATTAATGTTTTTAGAGTGGCCTAAAACGCAGGATTTTACTTAAATTTTGGCATTCCCTATTAAGTGTTTCATAGTTTTTTCAATAATTAATAAATCACTTTAATTATTTACTGTAAGTTACTGTATTTATTGAAAAAATTTGAGACTTATATAAACAACTATCGGAATAGTAATAAATGACATTATTGTAGATGTTACGATAACGCTAGCCACACTATCAACTACCCTTTTCTCTGAATACATCGAACCAACTAAGTAAGTTAAAATTGCACTTGGCATTGCAGATTGAATTAAAAGCACTCCAGCTGCTAATCCACTAAGATTCAGATATTTAATTAAACCAAAACCGATTAAAGGACCAATTATGATTCTTACGCCGCTTAAAATAGATGCATTTAACCATGATACTACTTTTAACCTTGTTAATGCGATTCCTAAAGACATTAGAACTAGAAAAATTGTAGTGTAAGTTAATAAAAACGTAGTGTTAACTATAAAACCAGGGACCTCCCAATCATAATATAAAACAATCACAGCCGCTATTATCCCGTAAATAGGCATATTAGTAATTAATATTTTCAGTGAAAAACTTTTTTTTGCTAAAAGAACCCCTAATGTGAAGTGAAGCAAAATAATTACTGATGCTATTGCTGAGGCTATGCCTAAACCCTCTGTGCCATAGGCAAATAAGCAAATTGGTATACCCATATTACCGGTGTTAGGTAATATTAATGGAGGAAGTTCACTTACAAAGTCCTTTTTCATTAAAGCAAGAACAATTAATCCTACTACAGCAAACCCTCCTATTATAATCAAAGCATAAGTAAAATATTCTATAAATGTTTCTAAAGTTACGCCTGTTGATGTAATAGTGTAGAAAATCATTGCAGGTGTACCAACATTACCAGCCAATGTGGTTATAAAATCAGTATTAAAATTTGGATCTTTTCTTCCAAGGTAATAGCCTATACCAATTACAAAAAATACTGGAAGTATGACGTCTATCAGTTTGATATAGAGTTCCATTAAACTCTTACATCAGATTTTCGAGGCTTTCTCAACTTATTAGTGTTATAATTAATTGCTGTTTCAAACTCCATTAATCGCTTATGTATTGATCTTAGTTCTGTAATTCTAGTCCAATTATATAAAAAAACAGAGAAAGCGTCCTTTACCTCACCAAATGCATTAACTACTTGCATCATAATACCCAAAGTGAACGCTGCTGTAAATAATCCTGGTGCCATTATTAAAAATGGTACAATTACAAATAATTGTCTGTACCAAATAGCCCATAAATCAAAATATCCATAGTGTAAAAATAGTTTATGGTAATTGAATTTTATACCAGTAAACAATTGTAAAATCGTTGGAGCTTGAACATAATTTTTTCTGTCATCTTCTCCATAAACTAATTCTTTTCTAAATGCAGCTTCAACCTTTTGATTGTTATATTCGAGACCAGGTAATCTTATGCCGACTAGCCAACTAATAAGTATTCCACCTAGACTAAGTGTAAGCGCTACCCATACTAAAGATCCGGATACATTGTTTAAAAAAGGAACAGTAACATTTGAAGAAAGAACCCATAAAATTGGTATGAATGCTATTAATGTCATAATAGCTTTAACAACCTGCAATCCAATTGACTCTACAATTTTGGCGAAGTTCATACAGTCTTCTTGAATTCTTTGAGATGAACCCTCTACTTTTGCCTCAGTAGCTCTCCAATATGGCATATACGAAAACGTCATAGCTTCTCTCCATCTAAAAGCCCATAACCTTGTAAACCAATTTGTAAAAGCAAAAAGTGTAACGTACGGAAGTGCTATATATAAAAACTTTTTTATTGACTCCCAAAACTCTGATATATCACGTTCCTCAGCAGTTTGGAGAATATCATAAAAATCTTTGTACCAACTATTGAAGAGAACATCCAAATATGTCTGCAGCACTAGCAAAGAAATTATAAAAAATCCTCCCCCGTAGGACCAATAAAACCATTTTTTATCTCTGAAAAAACTTCTCCACATATTTAATCTTTAAGAAAATTATCTGCGTATGACTTTATAACAAATTTTTTTTTATTAGGCTCAATAACATTGTAAGATATATTATTTTTTTCAGCATATTCTATAGCTTTTTCTTTTGATGGAAACTTAAGAATAACTTCTTCAAGGGTATCCGTCGATGTCTCCCACCCCATTAAAGGATTTATTGAGGGGTCTTTGGTTATAAATTCTAATACCCAATTTTTGAGTTTGCCCCTGCCCGATTGCATTGCAGTTTTAGTAGGAATGTAAATATTAGCTTTTTTCATTTTATAATGGTCGGGGCGGCAGGATTTGAACCTGCGACCCTCTGGTCCCAAACCAGATGCGCTACCAGGCTGCGCTACGCCCCGAACGTCTGTTTTATAGGTTAATTAAGTGATTTTGGCAATTGAAAGATAGTCTCTATAGAAGTAAATAATACCAATGATACAGCATATTACAAAACCATTTAAATATTTTTTTAAACTTGAGGCTGCTTCTGGGTTAGTTTTGTTATTTGCTGCAATACTAGCACTAGTAATTAGTAATGGTGGTTTAAGCGAAATTTATTTTTCTACCTTAGAAAAATATATCACACTTGGTACTGAAGAATTTGGTTTGAAACTAAGTGTGCTTCATTGGATAAATGACGTTTTGATGGCTATATTTTTCTTTTTCGTTTCGTTAGAGATTAAAAGAGAATTTATTCAGGGAGAATTATCTAATCCAAAACAAGCTATGCTACCTATTATTGGTGCAGTCGGAGGAATGGCGGTGCCGGCATTATTCTATATTATTGTAAATTATTCTGACAGCACAACGTTAAACGGTTGGGCTATACCCTCAGCTACAGACATTGCTTTCTCTTTAGGGGTTTTATCATTATTAGGCAAAAGAGTTCCAATATCGCTTAAAGTTTTTTTGACTGCCCTAGCAATTATAGATGATTTAGGAGCAATTGTTATTATTGCCTTTTTTTATTCTGGTAATATTGAAGTTAAA
>CACOWD010000022.1 GCA_902630915.1 uncultured Pelagibacteraceae bacterium
GTTTTGCTTAATTTTAAACTATTATTCTCTAGTATGTCATTATGATGATAATGAATAATTATCGTACCGATTTCATCGGTATTATAAAGTTCACTATTTAAATACCTCTTTACTTGTCTTACTGTCCCATAACTAGAGACAGCTTGATTGTAAACTTTTCTTCCAGTTTTCTTCTCAATTAAAGACGAATAAGTTTCATTATCATTTACGCCCCACCCCATTGCTAAAGAATCTCCTAAAACAAGAATGCCGTCTTTGTTTTTTAATTTTTGAAACTTAGGATTGCCATTTAACCTGTATCCATCAGAAAAATTAAGGTATGTTTTAAATTCTGGATTATTAAATTTACATGCTCCTTTTTTTGGAACGTACAAGAGATATTTATCAAATTTTACACAATCCTTTTTTTGCTGCCAAATATTTCTTAGTCCGCCTTTAAAATATATTGATTTTTGGATTTCATTAATTATTGGCCAATCATAAACCTTACCTTTCATTAATGAAAAATAGCTAAAGAAGAATATTATTGAACTAATAAGAATATAATTTATTAATATTAAAAAAGATAAAAAAAAGTAGTTTTTCACAAATTATACAATATAAATTTCGATATGACTGAGCAACTAATTATATTAATCGAGATCATATTAATTGATCTTGTGTTAGCTGGAGATAATGCAATTATTATCGGGATGGTGGCATCAAAATTTGATTCTAGCAATAGAAAAAGAATTATTTTCTGGGGTATTGGTGGAGCTGTAGTTTTAAGAATCCTTTTTACTTTTATTACGGCTTATTTATTACAAATCTCTGGTTTAAGATTAATTGGTGGAATTTTATTACTTTATATTTGTTACAAACTCTATAGGGATGTAATTCAAAATAAAATTGAGGAAAAAAATATCGAAGTTGACAACTCAAATCTTAAAAAAGCAATTTTTACAGTAATTCTTGCAGATGTAACGATGAGTTTAGATAACGTATTAGGTGTGGCTGGTGCAGCTAAAGACCATTATACTCTTCTTGCTTTTGGATTGGGGCTATCAATATTATTAATGGCTTTTGCAGCTAACTATACTGCAAAACTTATTAAAAAATATTCTTGGATTAGTTGGGTTGGTTTGATTGCAATTCTTCTTGTAGCTATCCAGTTAATATATGAGGATTTACAAATTTTATTATGATTAGGTACGTAATATTTATATTATTTTTATTTAATACTTCTCATGCAGTTGAATTTATTGGAGATTTTAAACAAGGGTCTTTCATATTGGGAAAAACAGATCCAAACTCCAAAGTGTATATTGATAATAGGAAAGTAAGAGTCTCGACAAACGGTTATTTTGCTTTCGGATTGGATAGAGATAGAAAGAATAATGTTTTGATAAAAGTAAAAAATGGAAAGGAAATTAAGTTAATTGAAAGGAAAGTATTTAAAAGAAAGTATAAAATACAAAGAATAGATGGTCTGCCGCCGAAACAGGTAACTCCTCCGCCTGAAGTTTATGAAAGAATTAAAAAAGATAATATTTTAATTGGAAAAGCTAGAGCTATCGATAGTAAATTAGTATTCTTTAAAGATAAATTTATTTATCCTATTGATAAATATATTATTACAGGTGTTTACGGTAGTCAGAGAATTTTAAATGGTAAACCGAGAAGACCGCACTATGGTATAGATTTTCATGCACCAGAGGGAACTCCTGTTAAATCTATGATGGATGGAGTAGTCACATTAGTAGAAAATGATATGTACTTTACAGGTGGGACTATTATTTTTGACCATGGTCATGGTGTTAGTACTTTGTATATGCATATGAAAGACATAAATGTGAAGAAAGGTCAGAAAGTTAAAAAAGGTGAAGTTGTTGGAACTTTAGGACAAAGTGGTAGAGCAACAGGTCCACATTTAGATATAAGACTCAATTGGTTTGAAGTAAAATTAGACCCTGAAACAATCTTAAACTTAAATTAATCTGACTCAAATTTATTTTTATAATCTTTTACTAAAGATTTATCTTGATCATCTTTATAAAGAATAAAATTTTCTATAGCTAAAATATCTAAATTTGTACCCATAAAACAATTAAATGCGTCCTCTATTGAGCAAACAATAGGTTCGCCTCGCACATTGAAAGATGTATTCACCAAAACTGAGCAGTTAGTAATTTTTTTAAACTCTTTTATTAAATTATAATATTTTGGATTAGTGTCTTTATGAACAGTTTGTATTCTTGCAGAATAATCAACATGGGTTATAGCTGGTACAGATGATCTCTTTACGTTTAGTTTATCTATGCCAAACAACATTTTATCTTTTTCAGTCATACTTATTTGTTTATCCTTTTTAACTTCTGAAACTAAAAGCATATAAGGACTGTCACAATCTAAATCAAACCATTCATTTACATCCTCTCTGAGAACAGAGGGCGCAAAAGGTCTAAAGCTCTCTCTAAACTTTATCTTTAAATTTAATTCTTTTTGCATTTTATCAGATCTTGGATCTGCTAAAATCGAGCGACCTCCTAAAGCTCTTGGTCCAAATTCCATTCTACCTTGAAACCAACCCACGATTTTATTGTTTGCAAGTTCTTTTGATATTAACAATGAAACTTCACTATCAGTTTTCTTTTTAAAATTTGCGTTAAGGGACTTTAATTTTTTTTCAATATAATCATTTTCATATTTTGGGCCTAAATAGGCACCTTTCATCTTATCTTTTACATCGTTTCTTGGATTATCTAATTCACTATGCCAGTAAGCCAACGCTGCTCCTAGAGACCCTCCGGCGTCACCAGCTGCAGGTTGGATCCAAATATTTTCAAAATTTTTTTGTTTTAGAACTTTTCCATTTGCTACACAATTTAAAGCTACTCCACCTGCTAAACATAAGTTTTTAATATTATATTCATTAGCAATATTCTTAGTCAGTCTTAATATAATTTCCTCAGTAACAGCTTGTATAGATGAAGCTATATCCATATGAAATTCTTTAAGTAAATCTTTCTTTGGATCTCTTACAGGTTGTCCAAATAAATTAGAAAAATTTTTATTTGTCATAGTTAATCCGGTAGCATAATTAAAATATTTCATATTTAGCTTAAATGAACCGTCTTCTTTTAAATCTATTAACTTTTGAATAATTAATTCTTTATATTTTGGTTTACCGTAAGGAGCTAAGCCCATTACTTTATATTCTCCACTATTAACTTTGAAACCTGTGTAATAGGTAAAAGCAGAGTAAAGTAAACCCAAAGAGTGAGGGAAATAAATTTCTTTCAATATTTTTAATCTATTTTCCTTACCAATAGCCACGGTTGTTGTTGCCCACTCTCCAACTCCATCTAATGTCAAAACTATAGCTTCTTTAAAAGGTGATGGATAAAAAGCGCTCGCGGCATGACTAAAGTGATGTTCAGAAAATTTTATCTTATTTATATCATCAAATTTTTTGTCATGTCTTTTAAGGTTTTCGAAGAGAAATTTTTTTTGAAATAATTTTTCCCTTAACCAAATTGGCATCGACAAACTAAAAGATTTAAAGCCTTTTGGGGCAAAAGCCATATAAGTTTCAAGTAGTCTCTCAAATTTTAAAAATGGTTTTTCGAAAAAAACTACATAATCTACTTCATTTAATGTTATTCTTTGATCTTTTAAAACATAGTCGATTGCATTAAATGGGTAATTTGCATCATGTTTTTTTCTTGAAAATCTTTCTTCCTGAACTGCCGCTTTAATTTCTCCGTCCACAATAAGTGATGCCGCACTGTCATGGTAAAAAGCTGATATGCCTAATATAGTTATCACTTAAAAAATTGTATAAATAAATGGTGCTACTGCCGAGC
>CACOWD010000023.1 GCA_902630915.1 uncultured Pelagibacteraceae bacterium
ATACAGAAAAAAAAGTTGGTCGATTTATAAATTTACAGCTTTAGCTAATAAAATACTTTCCAAGAATAAGGTTCCAGTTTTTTTTATTGAAAAAGATAGAATTGATTTAATTGAAAAAATCAAAAATCAGGTTCCTGCAGCAATTTTTCCAGAGCAAAATACTAAATTTGCATGTCCGGCTCTTGTTACTGCTTTAGCATCTAGATTAAATACTGCAGTATCAATTGATAATGGTATAATGCACATGATGGCTTTAGCAAATATACCAATGATTGTTTTGTTTGGTCCTACAAACTCAGATAAGTTTGCGCCAAAAAATAAATATACTAAAGTATTAGATAGTAAGAAAATTCATAAAACAAAAAATATTAACTCTATTGAAGTTGATGAGGTTTTAAGTTTAATCTAAAATTTTAAAATCTTAATCTTTTTTAACTTAATTACTTTTATTAAATCTTTATTGACAATATTTAATATCATTTTTGAGGTCGATCTCGAGACTATAGATACTCCAATTTTACCAAGTCTAAAGAAAGGATAACTTCCTATATCAACAGATTTTTTATATTTTTTTTGTATTTGACCTAATTGTTTTGAAATATTGCTTTCAACAGTAAAAAGATTAATCGTCTTGCTGTAAACTTTTAGTCCTTTTAATAGATATTTTTTACAATTTTCTATCATAGAATTTAAAATTGATGGCACTCCAGGTAAAGAAAAAACATTTTTTATGATAAATCCTGGAGCAGCGCTAGAAGGATTGTGAATTAATCTTGCCGAAGCTGGCATTTTTGCCATTTTTTTTCTACCATCATTAAAATTTTCTTTTCCATAATAATTTTCTAGTATTTTAAATGCTTCTTTATTGTAGCCGTATTTTAATCTAAATGCTTTTGCAATTGATGCTGCAGTGATGTCATCGTGCGTTGGTCCAATGCCTCCAGTTGTAAATACATAGTCAAATTCTTTTGATAATAATCTTATATTTTTCACTATAATTTTTTCAACGTCAGGTATAATTCTAACTTCTGAAACTGTTATTCCACAATTTAAGTTCAACCAATTGCTTATAAATGCAACATTTTTATCTTGTGTTCTTCCAGATAAAATTTCGTTACCAATAATTAAAATTGCTGCATTTACTTTCTTTTTTTTCTTCATAGATTACTAATTATATATGAACTTTAAGGAAATATTAATATCAGGTGAATTCATTAAAAGATACAAACGTTTTTTTGTAGATGTTAAAATTGGCAATAATATTGTAACAGCACATTGTCCAAATACCGGATCTATGATGGGTTTATTAAAAAAAGGCAATAAAGTTTGGTTGAGTAAATCTGATAATCCGAAAAGAAAACTGAAATATACATTACAAATTATTGAGTCAGAGGGCGCAAAAGTAGGCATTAATACACACTTAACAAATAAAAAAAAATACTTTATTGAAGTAAAAAATGTAACTCTTTCAAGAGAAAAAAATTTAGCAGAATTTCCAGACTCAATTACTTCTCGAGGTCTTAAACATATAAAAGAATTATTAAAAGCAAACAAGGAAGGCTATCAAATATACCTTCTTTTTGTAATTCAAAGAGATGATTGTAACAAATTTAGAATAGCTAAGGATATAGATCCAGAATATTGGGAATTGCTAACAAAAGCTGTGAAAAAAAATTTAAAAATTCTTTGCTATGATTGTAAATATTCATCAAAAGGAATAAAACTAAATCAAATAATAAAATTCAGAATTTAATGGATAAGGATTATAAGGAAGCATTTGAAAAAACTAGAGTAGCAGGAATTATCGCTGCGGGGGCATTAGATGAAGTTGCTAAAATTGCAAAACCAGGAACAAGGACAGATGAACTTGATAATTTATGCTATGAGTATTTAAATGATCATGGCGCTTATTCTGCTCCACTTTTTTACAGAGGTTTTCCTAAATCGTGCTGTACCTCAGTAAATCATGTAGTTTGTCATGGAATACCCTCTGATAAAATTTTAAGAGAAGGAGATATTGTAAATGTGGATGTTACTGCTTTTAAGGGAGGTTGGCATGGAGATACAAGCAGAACTTTTGAAATCGGAGATGTATCTATCAAAGCTAAAAAATTAGTTACAACTACATACGATGCAATGATGAAAGCAATTGAAATTATTAAAGATGATTTACATTTAGGAGATATAGGATCTACTATACAAAATCATGTTGAAGCTGAGGGTTTTTCTGTTGTTCAAGATTTTTGTGGACACGGTATTGGAAAACAGTTTCACAAAGAGCCTAGTGTTCTTCATTATGGAAAAAAGGGTACTGGTGAAAAGATAAAAGCTGGAATGATTTTCACAATTGAGCCTATGATAAACCTGGGAAAGCATGAAACTAAAACCCTAAACGACGGCTGGACGGCTGTAACAAAAGATAAATCTTTATCAGCACAATTTGAACATACTGTCGGTGTAACTAATAATGGGTGTGAAATTTTTACTTTATCAAAAGTTTAATGATTGAAAGATATTCTAGAAAAGAAATAAAAGGTATTTGGGAAGATAAAAATAAATATTCTATTTGGCTTGAGATTGAATTAGCAGCTGCTGAGGCAATGGAGAAAATGAAAGTTATTCCTAGAGGTGTTTCTAAGAAAGTTAAATCTAAAGCTAAAATTGATGTAAAAAGAATATTACAAATTGAAGATAAAGTTAAACATGATGTAATAGCATTTTTAACTTCTATTACTGAAAAAGTAGGAAAAGAAGCAAGGTATTTACATAAAGGTATGACATCTTCTGATGTATTAGACACTTGTTTTAATTTACAACTCAAACAATCAGGTGAAATTTTACTTAAGGAAATAAATCAGCTACTAAATTCAATTAAACGACAAGCTGTAAAACATAAATTCACTTTATGTATCGGAAGAAGCCACGGTATTCATGCTGAACCAACAACCTTTGGATTAAAGATGTTAACCTTTTATCAGGAATTTTTAAGAAATAAAAAAAGATTAGAAAACGCCATAAATGAGATTTCTACATGTGCGATCTCTGGAGCAGTTGGTACTTTCGCTAATGTAGATCCAAGAGTTGAAAGTTATGTTGCAAAAAAATTAAAACTAAGTGTTGAACCAATCTCTACACAAATAATACCAAGAGACAGACATGCTCAATATTTTTCTACACTAGGAATAATAGCTAGCTCTATTGAGAGATTTGCAACTGAAATAAGACATTTGCAAAGAACTGAGGTATTAGAAGTGGAAGAATTTTTTGGAAAAAAACAAAAAGGTTCGTCAGCGATGCCCCATAAAAAGAATCCAATTTTAAGTGAAAACCTTACTGGTTTGGCAAGGTTAATAAGATCGAGTGTAATTCCTTCGCTAGAAAATATTGCTTTATGGCATGAAAGAGATATTTCTCATTCTGCAGTAGAGAGAAATATAGGACCTGATGCTACAATTGCATTGGATTTTGCATTATCTAG
>CACOWD010000024.1 GCA_902630915.1 uncultured Pelagibacteraceae bacterium
TAGGTAAAAAACCTATATTAATCAGTCATTTAAAACAAATAATTAATGTAATAGACGAACAAAAAATAGAAAAAATTAAAAAGTTAAGAAACAAAACTTTAATACTTTTAGGTTTTGGAGGAGGTTTTAGGCGTACAGAGCTTATCTCTATTGACCATGAAGACTTAGATTTTGTTCAAGAAGGAGTAAAAATAACTGTTAGAAGGTCTAAAACAGACCAATACGGGGAAGGTATGATCAAAGGACTGCCCTATTTCTCTAATGAGAAATATTGTCCAGTTACTAATTTAAAAAATTGGTTAATATTATCAAAAATAAAAACTGGCCCAATATTTAGAAGATTTGCTAAAGGTTCAGTTCTAACTAGCCATAGGTTAACAGATCAATCAGTAGTATTAATTATTAAGGATTGTTTAAAATTAGCAGGAATAGAAAATCAAAATTTTGCAGGTCATAGTTTAAGATCTGGTTTTGCAACAGTAGCAGCAGAGTCTGGTGCAGATGAGAGGAGCATTATGTTAATGACAGGCCATAAAACTACACAAATGGTAAGACGATACATAAGAGAAGCAAATATATTTAAAAATAATGCATTAAGTAAAATAAAAATATGAATAAAAGTGTTTACAGCTATTTTATAATAAGATTAATTAATTTTATTTGAAAATATAAAGTAAAAAAAATAAACAATCTTACACTTAAATAAACCAGTGTAGTAATTTAAATTTTTATTTGGTTTAGGTAGTTCTCCATTGAATATTTGGTCAGTTCTTAAATAGTGTTTTTTAAAAAATTTAATACTAATTCCCCATTTTAATAAGAAAGTTCTAGCACCATTATTCCAAGCTTTTTTTCTTAACGAAAGAGATGAAAAATGATAGACCCTACAATTACCAAGACCTTTAAATAATCTAACACCTAAATTCCAAAGCTTCATATTGAAATCTGGGTCAGAGCCTAAACCAGGGCTAAATTCAACGCTAAAGCCCCCTGCTTTATTCCAGGTTTTTATAGGAATTAATGAAGGTTGCCAATGTGTGCCTTGAAAATCATGATATTTAATTTTGGGAAGTTCTAATAATAGTTTTTGTTCGTCAAAATTATCAATATTATTACCGCAATCAAGATTTATATAAGACTTAAATGGCTGGACCATAATTCCAGATAGGAAAAAGTCAGAATCTTCAGGAATTTTTTTTAACTCTGATAAAAAAACCTTATCCCAATTAGGACAAAAATACATATCATCATGTGCTAACACTAAATACTTTTTTGTAGCCTTTTTTTGCAGCTTCGTTAAATGCTACACATACACCAGCATTTTTTTCACTATAGGTGGTTTTGTAATCAACAGATTCTAAAAAAGTTTTTGTACCATCTACTCCCTCATTTATATGAACAATTATTTCATGATCATAAAAGGAATTCTTTTTGATACTAGTTAAGCATAACTTCAAATAGCTAATATTATTGAACGTAGGTATTATAATTGAAAACATTTATCTTTCCCAAAAAAAATTAACATTCGAAATATTAAAAGTTTTTTTCAAAATGTAGTCTGCGATTACTTTAGAATTAAAAAACTTGTGATATTTTTCTCTTCCATTTTTAGCTATTTTTTTTCTAAGTTTGTTATTTTTACTGAATTTTATTATCTTTTTGGCTAGATCTTTAATATTTTTGTAAGTAACAATTTCTTTACTGCTC
Source organism: uncultured Pelagibacteraceae bacterium (assembly GCA_902630915.1). The sequence continues at coordinate 1,708 of CACOWD010000024.1, forward strand.
AAAAAATTATTAAATTTGGTTTTTTCATCAACAAAAACTAACAAACCATTACCAATTAATTGTGCAAATCTATCGCTACTATAATACTTAACAGTTTTACCTTGACTTAAATTTAAACCCATCTTAGATTTTGATATTTTATTTATGAAATTATCAGCCCATACAGGTTGATTATCTTCCATTCCATAAAGATCATATTTTATATTTGGCGTTAGTTTTTTTAATTTATCAATGAATATTTCTCTATCATCAAATTTGCCCCTTTTAAGTACCCCTCTATGTACTCCATGACTCATTGCAAAAAATATATCATTATTTAGAAATTTATTTTCATAGTTTCTTAGCTTTTCAAAAGATTCATCTACGGGATTAGGTAAATAATAAACAGGTTTTAATTTTTTAAATTTAAGACTACTTGGATCACTTGTGCAAAAATTTGCATCCATTAAGTCATATTTATGTTTAAATCTACTCAAATTATTAATCCATTTTGAATCCATCCTATCTAAAAACCATTGGCAAAATCTAATATTTGGGTAGGTTTTTTTTATAAAATTAATTGTTTCTCTTTTAATTAAATCAGCGTGACCAAATACAATTACATCGGGTAAATAATTACTGATAACTTCTATGAATTTTTTGTTTAATCTTTTAGATCCATCTAGATCATTAATTTTTCTGTAGTAACTTACTATATCTCTATCGCTAAATTCTAATACACTATGATTTAATCTTACAAAACCATTATTCAATCTTTTGCCCGTATTATAAAATAATCTTCCATTATGCCTCTCATTAAAGTTTGTAACATGTAAAATTTTTAATTTTTTATTTGTAATATTATCTTTTTTTGCATTATTTAAAAGTTGATCTCTATATTCATCAATTTGAGATGAAGCATTTTGATGGGTTAAATTAAAATTTGCTAATGATAGTTTTTGTATTTCTTTTCTATATTTGCTATTTCTAATTAATTTTGAAATTGAATTAAAAACCTCTTTTTTATTTAACTTATCGAGTATCACTCCACTCATGATTGTTTCAGGCAAACCTCCCCTATTTGTTATAATAACAGCACAGCCACAACTAGCTGACTCTAAACTAGTTCTTCCAAAAGGTTCTTCCCATCTTGAACAAACTACTGAGATACTTGCTTTCTTGAATATCTTTATTACTTCATCATGTTTTTTAAATCCAAGAATTTTTAAACGTTCGTGACTAAATTCAATTTTTTCTCTTTCTTCGTCCCCAATTACAAGCGCTTTCCAATCTTTAAATTGATCTAATATATCAATTATTGCATTACCAAATACATCATATCCTTTTGCTTTATTTAATTTGCCAACAAAAG
>CACOWD010000025.1 GCA_902630915.1 uncultured Pelagibacteraceae bacterium
TCCATAATCTGTGTATAACACTTTCAAGTTGTAAAATGAGTCTAATTATGAATCAAAAGTGAATCAAAACGTGAACATTTTTAATATTCAACATCAAGTTGTGGATAAATAGTGGTTATTTTTATTTTACCCGTGCATTTTTTTTAATATTCTATGAGAAAAAAAAGGAGCAATTATGTTTTCAAAAATCTTAGGTGAAAAATTAGATAAGTTTCATCTTTTAAAACACCCTTTCTACCAAATTTATTGGAATGAAGGAAAATTGAATAGAGAGATAATAAAAGATTATGCTGAACAGTATTATCAACACGTAAAAGCTTTTCCACGTTATATTAGTGCTACTCATTCTATCTGCGAAGATATTGAAAAGAGAAGAATACTTTTAGAAAATTTACAGGATGAGGAAAATAAAGATGGAGATCATCCAAAATTATGGAAAAATTTTGCAAAAGCTTTAGGAGCTGACGAAAAAAAAATTGAAAACGTAAAGCTTGATCAAACAACAAAAGAAATGATTGAAAATTTTTTTTCTCAGGCTAGAAAATCTTATGCAGAGGGTCTAGCATCTTTATACACTTATGAAAGACAAATTCCTGAAATAGCAGAAACAAAAATTCAAGGACTAAAGAAATTCTATGGAGTTAATTCTAAAGAGGGACTTGAGTTTTTTGAAGCTCATAAATCAGCTGACATAATACATAGGGCTGAATGTGAAAAATTGCTAGATGGGCTTTCAAAAGAAGAGCAAAAAAAAGCTGAAAAAGCCTCCCTAACAACTGCAAAATATCTTTGGAATTTTTTAAGCGGAATGATTACAAAACATAATTTAAAAGTAGCTGCTTAATATTTCTTAAAGTCTGGATTGACAATTTAGTTTGAGAGGATTAACTATGAATTAATGGAAATTTATCTTCCAATTGTTCAAGTTCATATAGACGTAATTTTTATTTTATTTATCAGTTTTGCGGTGGGAGTATTATCAGGTTTATTTGGTGTAGGCGGAGGTTTTTTAATGACACCATTTCTAATATTTTTAGGAATTCCACCGGTATACGCTGTTCCTAACGAAATCAATAACATTTTAGCAACTTCTGTATCTGGTTCAATGACTCATTGGTTTAAGAATACTTTAGATTATAAAATGGGTCTGATGATTATAATCGGCGGTACAGTTGGAACGATACTAGGTATTTTAACTTTCTCTTTTTTTAAAGAGACAGGAAAATTAAGTTTAATAATTTCACTATCATACATGTATCTACTTGCAATAATTGGAACCTTAATGCTTATTGAAGGCGCAAGCGAAATTGATAGAGCTAGAAAAAAAATTATTTTAAAAAAGAAACTTCACACTCATTATTGGATACACGGTCTTCCATTGAAACTAAGATTTCCTAAATCAAGATTATATGAAAGTGCTTTTACACCAATAATTCTCGGAGTACTTGTAGGATTTGTAGCAGCATTAATTGGTGTTGGAGGTGCATTTTTAATGGTGCCCGCAATGATTTACTTAATTGGCATGCCCATAAAATTAATTCCAGGCACTTCTTTATTTGTAACTGTGTTCATTAGTGCATTAGTAACTATTTTACATGCATTCAACTATGGCTCCATTGATTTAATATTAGTTATTATTTTAGTCGTTGGCTCCATAATAGGTGTACAAGTTGGTCAAAAAGTAGGTCAATACCTAGATAGCTCTCACCTAAAAACTTTATTTGCAATGTTATTATGTGTAGTCGCTATAGCGATAGCATATGATACTTTTTTTTACGAAGGTATCAGACAAATACAAAAAACCGAAATTGTAAATATTGAAAATTTGAATATTTTTTCAAAATTTTTTTCTAAATTATCTGATAACAACCCACTCCTATATGGTTCATTAGCAATACTTTTAGCGATTTTATTAGGCATGATAGGAGCAGGCGGAAGAGAATTGCTGAGTAGATATAAATATTTATTTTTAATAAAAAAGAGTTAGATTGTTACTCTTACCAATCCAAAGATAGACACAATTATCAAAAAATAAAGAACATATTTTCTATAATTTTCCTTTGAGCTTCCTGAAAATAATCTCGTACCGATAGAAACTCCAATCGGAACAATGAATACTAAAGGCAATGTTCTATAAATCACTGTTATATTTAAGATATCGTTAAAATAAGCTAGAATTAAAGCATAAAAATCAGTAAAAAAAAATAAGGCTGCCAATGAGGCTCTAATGACGGCCGGCTCAGCTACAATTATTAAAAAGTAAAGAGCTATTGGCAATCCAGCTAAAGTACCAAACCCATTTACAGTTCCAGCCACAGAGCCAACAAAAAACTTCGATAAATTATGATTTAAATCTTTATTTTTGTAACCTTTGAGCAACAGGAAAGCAAATACGAGAACTGTTATTGAAATAATAAAATGAGTAACTTTTGGCTCTAGAACTGATAATAAATAGACACCTACTGGCGTACCTATTAAAACACCAAATAATAAAAATACGACAAATCTCCAATTTATTTTTTTCCATATACTCGGTATCATCAAAAAACTTGCGATTATCTCTAATAAAAGAATTACGGGGACTATTTCTTTTGGCGGTAATATGAATGTAAGCAATGAAATGCTAGATGCAGAAAAGCCAAAACCACTAAAACCTCTAACAAGAGATGCCAAAAGTATCACGCTACAAAAAAAAATAAAATCAATAAACTCCAGATTCATATTTTGAAGAAATTCCATAACTATTGCTATTTTAATCTTAATTAACTTTACATAAAACTATAATAAATGATATTAAACTTTGATTAGTTTATATAGTGAAATTTTATGCACAAAAAAACATCAAATAAAAGTTTTGGTATACTGTTTTTTATCGTTTTCCTAGGATTTGGTTTATGGCCATTAACTAAAGATTTGAGTGCAAATATATATTTAATCTTTATTTCGTTACTTTTTTTAGTTTTAGGTATTATAAATTCAAAAATTTTATCTCCTTTTAAC
>CACOWD010000026.1 GCA_902630915.1 uncultured Pelagibacteraceae bacterium
TTTTGCAGATTTTCTAGATTTAAATCTTTTTGGTTTAATTGACTTATTTTTTTTAAGTTTCTTTTTTTTTCTTTTCATACTGTTATCTTATTTAATAACAGTTTTCAGGAATAAAGGTAGTTCCTTGTTCTTTTGGCAATGTTAAAGTTTTTCACAATTTGTAATTGAAAAACTACAAGGTCTCTATATTTAAAAGCCGCTTCGCAAGATGCCATATAATATTCATAACACTTTACAAATTTTTCATCGAACAAATCTTTTACTTTGCTTTTATTTGCTAAAAATCGATCCAACCAACTTTCAAGGGTTTTATCGTAGTGCCTAATTAATGTTTCTATATCATTTACAATTAACCCGGTCTTTTCTATTGGAGTTATGATTTGACTCAGTGAGGGACAAACCCCGCCAGGAAAAATATATTTTTGAATGAAAAGATTTGCAGGCGTAGGTTTGTCCACTACACCAATAGTGTGGAGTAAGAAAATGCCATCATCTTTCAAAACTTCATTCATTTTTTTGAAGAAAATATTGTAGAATTTACGTCCAAAATGTTCAAAGGCGCCAACGGAGGCAACTCTATCAAATTGACCCGTAACATTTCTGTAATCCATAACCTCAAACTTTACTTGATTATCTAAATTCAATTCTTTTGCTTTTTTTTTGCAGTAGTCTAATTGATTATTGCTCAAAGTAATTCCTAGGACTTCACATCCCTTTTTTTTAGCCATTTCAAAAGCAAGTCCACCCCAACCGCATCCGACATCTAAAACTCTCATACCAGGTTTAATATCTAATTTTTTAATTATATGATCCACTTTATTTTGTTGGGCCTCTTCTAAAGTTTTAGTGTCATCAAACCACATAGCCATAGAATATTGACGTAGATTTTTATCTAAAAATAAATCATAAAGCTTTTCTCCTTTAGGGCCACCTACATCGTAATGATGTTCAACATTTTTTTTAGATTTTCCTGGAAAATTAAAATTTGTTAAAGTTCTCCAAATACCATACATTTTTTTAGAAATTAAACTAGGCATAGAAACTTCGGTTCTTCCTAGATTTTTAACAAACCCTAAAATAAATTCTCTTAAAGAAGCATTCTCAATTATAAGTTCTTCATTCATATACGCTTCAGGAAAAATTATCTCAGGAAATAAAATTAGTTTAGTGGCAAGACTTTCTTTTAAAAGTTTTAAGGTAATAGGTTTTTCTGATCTAGGATTACCGCAAATATATTTTTGGCCCTTTGAGTCAATCAGTATGATTCCATCTTCTTTATATATTTTAGATAAGACTCTAGCTAATATCATAATTTAAGCCGCTAAGTTTTTTTCGTTATTAAATTTAAGTTTATTTAATTTTTCAATAAGTTCTTTCAGTTTTTCCTCACTTAATAAAGTAAGTGGAGGCAATATATTCTTATAATTTTCGTCTTTAATCGAATGATAACTATGCAAAGCTGATATCAAATTATATTGATCAAATGTTTCTCTTACAGCTATTAATTGTTCGTTTTTAGTCTGTGGGATTTTATTTTCGAAATCATCAAACACTTTTCTAGCTAGAGAGTGGGTCACATTAGTTACAGCAGAAATACATCCTGCGCAGTCATGCTCTAAACCTTTTAAAAGTTTTGCTTCGCTTCCAGGAAAAACTAAAAAATCTTTGATTTTTAAATTTTCAAATAAATTATATGATGAGTCTTTTACTCCAATAATATTTTTTGGAAATGCATTGACTAAATTTGTGACAGCTTCAACTGAAAATTTGTAATGAAATAATTTCTCAAAATTATAAATTACTACTTTTACTTTGGGACACTCAGTAATTATTTTTTGAAAAAAGTTAAACACACCCTGGTTTGAATTGTTCCTGTAATAAGCTGGAGCTCCGATTAATATTTCTTTATTGATTTCATATTCATTTGCATATTTAATTAATGAAATTGAATCGGAAAGACTGTTTAAACCAAGCCCAATAAAAAATTGTTTTCTTAATTTATGAGATGCTATTTTAGATATTAGTTCTTTTTTTGACTCGATCGAACATAATTGTGCCTGGCCAGTAGAACCCATGAAGAAAACTCCTGTGCAACCATTTTTAATTAAATTTTCTCCGTGTGTAATGGTAGCCTCAACGTTCAACGTTAAGTCTTTATTTAAAACACTTAAACTAGCTGCGTATACTCCTCGCTTCAACATCTTATTGTCCCAATTTATTGCAATAAAATATAATATAAATTTTAGAAATGAAAGTTCTGATTCTCATAAATAAAGTAGGCCTTGGAGACTGTATAATTCACGTTAATTACATACATGAAATCTCAAAAAAATACGAAAAACCAGTTTCAATACTAGCTAAAGAAAATACAAGAGCAAAAGATCTTTTTCTAGATGATCCGCATATTGATGAGGTGATTACATTGGATCGCTTAAATGATAATTCAGGTAGCCATGATGGTCTAAGTGGGTTTTTTAAATTAGCAAGAGACATAAAAGAGAAAAAATTTGATAAAGTATTCATCTTTAATAGTTCTCTAAGATATTTTTTAATTTGTAAATTTGCAGGTATAAAAAAAATAGCTCAATATCCTTTATTTAAAAAAAAGGGACAACATGTTGTCAACACTGCTAAAATCTTTACCGAGAATGAACTTAATAAAATAGTATCAACCCAACCAGAACTTTTAATCAGTGAAGACAAAATTTTAAAAGCTAGAAAAGATGTGTCTCAAAGTCACAAAAACATTGTGCTGGGTATTAGTGCATC
>CACOWD010000027.1 GCA_902630915.1 uncultured Pelagibacteraceae bacterium
CTCGTCTCCGCAAAAGGCAAGAATATTCCAGGAAATTTTTCTGATGTTACAAATTCTAAATCAGAATTCTTATTTATTCTTATATATGTTTGATCTTTATTAATATTGCATCCTTTTATTATTTTTTTTGCTCTTTCTTTTTGATCATCAGGAACAGTTGACTCCAAATCAAGAACAATTAAATCTGCATTTAATGTATATGCCTTTTTAATTTTTTTTTCTTCATGTCCTGGAACGAATAAAACGGATCTATATTTCATATTTACTTAATTTATTGTAATCTAAGTCAATACCAAGACCTGGTCCTGAGGGTAATTTATATTTTCCATTTAATGCTTTTTTAAAATTTGGATAAAATTCTTGATCTATATCTAAATAGAATCTTTCGATATAGGTTTCCTTTTCCATTAATGCAGCTAATTGAAGAGTAGCTAAAAAACCTGGTCCAAAGTAAGCAGTATGAGGCATTACAGAGACATTATTTTTTTCTGCATGCTGAATAATTTTGAACATTTCATAAATACCACCAACTTTAATTACTGATGGTTGAACAAAAGTAACTGCTTTTTGTTTGATCATTGATTTAAACTCAAATTCTGTGCACGCATTCTCCCCACAGGCTATGGGTATTCCAAGTTCTTTATTCAATTTTGCAAGAGTTTCATAATCTTCCGGCGGGTAAATAGGTTCTTCCAACCAAGTTAGTTTCATACTTTTTAAAAAATCTTTTTTGGATAATGTTTCTTCATAAGTCCAAGGACAATTAGTGTCTAACATTAAAGGAAGATTACCTGTTCCTTTTCTTCCAGCTTCAATGCAATCATTTTCTATTTCATGAAGTTTTATAGCTTGGTAACCATCGTTTAATGATTGCTTACATTTTTGCTCTATAATTTTTGGATCTCCATATCTAAAAAGACTTGAATAGGCTTTAAATAGATCTTTATTTTTTTTTCCTAACAATTCATGAATTGGCTTATTTTTTTCTTTGCCTGAAGCATCCCATAATGCAATTTCAACACCAGATATTGCAAACATTGTTATCCCGTATCTACCAAATAAGTGCAAAGATTTTTGAAGCATTAAAAGAAGTTCCGGTATATTACTCATATCTTTTCCAACGAGCAAAGGAGCCACCATTTCTTCAATTGCTATTTTTACTGCTTTCCAACTTGTATAACCAAAGGCTTCACCCCAACCAGTGATACCTTTATCTGTTTCAATTTTTACTAAGTTAAATTCTAAACTTTTCCATTCTTTTCCATGAAAAATTACCCTTTTTCCTCCATGGCTAAACGGCATACTCAAAGTGATTGCTTTGATTGATTTAATTTTCATTATCTAAATTTTTTGAAATTTGGCTTTCTTTTTTCTAGAAAGGCCTTTGCGCCTTCAGCTTGTTCTCCAGTTTTAAAATAATCAGGAGCAACTTCTTCGACCATACCTTTTTGGGTAATTTTTAAAATTTCTTCAAATTGTTTTCTAAAACTGGCCTTTAGTATCTTTAAACAAGTTGGTGCAGCTTTTAAAATTTCATCGCCATACTTTTTAACTTCCTCATCTAATTTATCTTTCTTCACCACTGAATTTACCAAGCCCCAATTCATCATCTCTTTTGCTGAGTATCTTTTGCAAGTCATCCACATTTCTCTTGCACGTTTGTGTCCTAAAATATTTGCAGAGTGGGCAACTATAGCTCCTCCGGCTGGAGAACCAACTCTGGGACCATTTTGACCAAATATAGAATTCTCACTTGCAATAGTTAAATCACAAAAGTAAGCCATATGATTTCCACCACCAATCGCGTATCCATCAACTTTAGCTATGATTGGTTTACTACATTTTGTTAAGTGAATATGAAATTCGTATTCATGATCTTGAAATTCTTTAGAGCTTTCCCAATTCATATCTCCACCTGAGCAAAAAGCTTTATCTCCAGCACCTGATAAAACTATTACTCCAACTTCTTTATCTTTTTCTGCAGCGTCGAGAGCCGCCTTAAGTTCTTGAAGAGTTACTGGTGTAAAAGCATTTAATACCTTAGGTCTATTAATAGTGACATAAGCGTAATCACCTTTAACCTCATATAATATATCTTTAAATTGCATGAGATCTAATCTCCTCTACAGATTCTGGATTTAATAGCGTTGATAAATCACCTGGATCTTGGTTTGCTAAACATGATTTTATAACTCTTCTCATAATTTTCATATTTCTTGTTTTAGGCAAATCTTTTACAAAAATTACCTTATCAGGCTTAAATGATTTCCCTAAATCTTTTATAACTAAATCTTCAAAAAAACTTTCTTTTTGATCATTATTTTCTGCAGGTACTATAGATAAAATTATTTTTGACCCTTTATTTGCGTCAGGTATTCCAACAGCAGCAACCTCTTTTGCTTTTCCACTTTTTACTATTACACTCTCAAGCTCAGAAGGACCTATTCTTTTACCTGATACTTTAATGGTATCATCAGATCTTCCATGTAAATACCAATGACCATCAGCATCTCTACTTGCAAGATCACCATGTACCCAATAATCTTTAATTACACTCCAATAATTATCGATGTAACGCTTATCGTCATTCCATAAACTCTTTGTTAATCCGATTGATGATTTTCTCATGACCAATTCACCCATTTCA
>CACOWD010000028.1 GCA_902630915.1 uncultured Pelagibacteraceae bacterium
CTCGTTATAGCTTTACTAGTATATTTTCCAACCCAAAAAATATTTAAAAATATAGATGACAAGAAATTTTCGAAATATATAAATATTATTGCTTTAAGTTATGGATTATTAATTTTGACAACCTATGTTTAGGATGTGCTTAATTTTTGCTCTATAGGTCTTTCATCTATTGGCAGATGTATTAGAGAAGCAATGAAAGATAAAGCTATTGCTAAATACCAAGCATAATCAAAGCTGCCAAAATTATCGTAAAAATAACCTCCTAGATATGCGCCCAAAAATGATCCGAATTGATGATTTAAAAATACTATACCAAAAAGAAGTGTTAAATTTTTAGTTCCAAAAATTTGTGCAACTATTCCATTAGTTGCAGGGACGGTAGCAAGCCAAAGTAATCCAAAAGATGTTCCAAATAAAATAGCTGATAAATTTGAAGCTGGTAAAAAGATAAAAAGTATTAAAGTTATTCCTCTTAAAAAGTATAAACCACTTAAAAGAGCTTTCTTGCTATATTTATCACCCAGATAACCCATTACAAGAGTTCCTATAATATTGAAAAAACCTATCAAAGCCAAAATTGCCATGCCCGTCCAGTCTGCTAGGCCTTTGTCCTGAACGTATCTTGGAACATGTGTAGCGATCAAAGTTATTTGGAAACCGCAAACAAAAAAACCTAGAACTAGTAATCTAAAACCTCTATGAGCAAATGACTCTTTAAGTACTTCTTTTAATTTACGATCGTCTATATTTTCATTAGAACTATCTATTTTATTTGCAGGTAATTTTACAAAAAAACCAGGTATACACATCAAAAGTAATACTGCTGAAAATACAATGAAAGATAATTGCCAAGTCGAAAAATTTTTAAACACATTAGCCAATATCGGAAAAATAAACATACCTAATCCTCCGCAAGCGGTAACTATACCTGCTGCTTTACTTCTGTTTTCATTAGGAAAATGTTTAGAAATCATCGGTGTAAGAATTGTTCCAGCTGCACCCGCTAAACCTATACCAACAAACAAACCTAGATTGATTTGTAACCACATACCGGAAATATAATTATTTCCCAGTAACAACATTGAAATTGAATAAAAAATTAAAGCCGGGACAATAACAACATATCCCCCTAACTTGTCAGAAATTCTACCGAATATTGGAGTGAAGATTCCCCAAAATATTGCATGAACAGCAATAGCAAGTCCAAATTCAGTGTTAGACGTTCCGCCTGACTCTTCAAACTCACTAGAGTAAAGCCCGAAAGTTTGTCTCACGCCCATGGTAGCGCATACAACAAAGCAAGCTGCTATCAGTGCATATAACGCAGTTTTATTTGGGAAAAAATTTCTCATTATTTTATCTTTTTAAAACTTTTTCTTAAATCATTTATAAGATCTTTTGGATCTTCTAGACCAATATGCAGCCTAACAATAAATTCATCATTATTAAATCGATAATATTGCCGTCCTTTTAGATACTCGTCTTTTTTAGAACTTCGAATTTCTTGAAGAATTGCTAAGCTTTCAAATCCTCCCCAGCTATATCCTATACCAAATAATTCAAGAGAGTTTACAAACGAGATGACTGATGATTTTTTTTTACTTTTTATAACGATTGAAAGTAAACCAGTTGCTCCAGAGTAATATTTTTTCCAAAGTTTGTAATTTTTACTTGATGGATTATACGGGTATAGAATTTCTTTGACTTTTTTTTGTTTTTTTAGAAAGCTAATTACTGCTTTTGTATTCTCACTATGTTGTTTTAATCTTGTATCTAAAGTCCTAAGACCTCTTATTATTAAATAAGCTTCATCAGCAGACATCCTGTATCCAGATAATTTATAGAAAAACATTATTTTGCTATAAACTTTTTTATTAACTGCTAGGGACCCACCCATGGCGTCTGAGTGTCCTGAGAAGTACTTTGTTGCTGAACAAAAAGACATATCAAATCCAATTTTTAATGGTTTAAGATATAATGGGGTGCCCCAAGTATTATCCAGCAAAGTATAAATTTTTTTTCTTTTAGCTAGTCTTGTAATTTTTGAAAGATCTTGGAATTCAAAAGTATTACTACCAGGGTTTTCAACAAGTATCATTTTTGTTTTTTTTGAAATTTTTTGACTAAGATCTTCAAAAGAATCTGGATTGTAAAACTTTGCAGTAACCTCAAATTGCTTCATGAGTTGCTGAGAGATCTCTTTAGTAGGGCCATATACATTATCGGAAACTAAAATTTCATCTCCAGGTCTACATAATGACATAAGCGCTAGAGCTATTCCACCGAATCCTGTTCCGGTTAAAAAAACATGATAGGCCTGCTCTAATTCTTTTAATATATTTTCAAGTTCAATTGTTGTAGTGCTTCCGTATCGACCATAAGTATAATGGGAAACTTTCTTGTGTTTTTTTATTTTTAATTCATGTTGATGCATTTCTTGCATTGAGTTAAATAAAATAGTTGAGGCTCTAGTGACAGGTGGATTAGCAGACCTATTAGTATTATCTTTAATGGGATGTTTTAAAAATGTGCTT
>CACOWD010000029.1 GCA_902630915.1 uncultured Pelagibacteraceae bacterium
AATTTACATTAGTAAATATTTTAAACTCATCAGAAACCCTTGCGTCATAGCCATAAGAGGATAATCCAAAAGAAATTTTACCTTTCCTCACCTGTTTGCTTACGAATGGTTTAATCATTCCTTTTAATTTAGCTGTATTTTTAATCCATTTATCTGAAAGTACTGACATTTTTTTCTTTAGATGATTTATAATTTTTTCTTTTTTTTAAATTTTTTTTAAGTGCAGCCTCACGTTTTTTTAGTAACAAATCTTTCTTGTCAGAAGATTTCATTAACTAATTAATTTTTGTCTGGATTTGTTAAATCCTCAAGAGTGATGGGTTTATTTATGTCGTGCATAGTTTCACTCTCTGTCACTTTTGGATTGGCGCTAGATTTTTTTGCTCTTCTTTGCTCTATACGTGCTTTTCTTTTTGCTTCCTTTTTCATAGCTTTGTCGCCTCGTGTTGATTTGTAATCGTAGTGAATTCCCATAAAAAGCGCCCCTTCATTGTTACTCGAATTTACTTCTTGAATTACTTTTTTGCAAGTATCTTGATGAACTAAGACGAATTATTGTAAATAAAATAGACAAAAATACGGCGGCTTTTTAATCAATTGCACAACCTTGATGATTACAATTTTTGCCGCTGGTTGTATTATTAAAAAAATCAATTGCTCTCAAAGAAGTCATCATATGTGATTTATAAATATTTAAATATCCATTTAAACTGATAGATAATTTTTTTGCCTCTTCCATCATTCCAAGTCTAATTAAATTTATTAACATAATTGCATTTCCATTTGGTATAGTATTATCGCCTATATCAATTGGTTTAAAAAAAACATCTTCGTTAATTTTTGGGTTTTTTTGAAAAATATTTCTTTCTTCCAAATAGAATTTTTCAAAAGCTTCTTTAGTTTGTTTAATAGCTAGATCTTTATATTTAAAATTCAAAGTTTTTTCCGAAAGGTCATTCATAGCATTAATTAAAAAGGCATAATCTTCAATAAAAACAATATCTTTAGAGTAACTATGGTAAATTTTATTTTTTAAATATTTTTTTTCAATTTTTTTAAAAAATTCTTCCGCTAACCTTAAATAATTTTTGTCTGGAAAAATTTCGTGAGCATAAACTAATGAACTTATCCATAAACTATTTAAATCTAATTGGGATTTATCATCAAAAAATGGTCTTTTTCTTTTTTTTCTAATTTCTAAAAGTTTACTAATTATATCTTTGCTCGGTTTTGATTTTTCCACTAGGATAATTTTTTTCTCCCAATTTCCCTCTCGTTTTATCTCAAAAAACTTATCTATATTCTTTATATCTTTAAGTTCCTCATATTTAAAAACATAATATTTACCTTCTTCCCCCTCGCTATCAGCATCAAAGGCTGATCCTAATAGCCCTTCTTTGTTTAAAAAATCTTTTTTTAAAAATTCTATTGTTTGTTCCAATTTTTCTTTAAAATAAGTTTTGTTATTTATTTTACAATATTTTGAAAGCAAAAGAATAAATTGAGTATTGTCGTACAACATTTTTTCAAAATGTGGGACAATCCAATTTTCATCTACTGTATATCTTGAAATACCTCCCTCGACATGATCATAAATTCCTTTCGTGCAAAGTTGATTTACTATTAAATCAACCGGAGCCAAATATTTTTTTTCTTTTGTTTTGTTATAAAAATAAAGTAATGTTTCGTAAAAATTAAAAATAGGAAATTTTGGAGCTCCTTTGTATCCGCCGTTTAATATATCAAGATTATTTAATGATGTATTTAATATTGGCTCCAAATCTTGGTTTAACACAGAATTTTTTTTTAAGTCTAAGTTTTTAATAATTAAACTTTTTTGTTTTATGATATTTTCTCTTTGACTCTTGTAAGCTGCAGCAACTTTTTGAAGAACATCTTTAAAAGAAAATAAGCCAGGTTGTGGATTTTTTGGAAAATAAGTTCCACCCATAAAAGGAACACCGTTCTCATCTAAAAACATAGTTAAAGGCCAGCCTCCTCCACTTTGATTAAATAATTGAAAAGAGCTTTGAAATATGAAATCCAAATCTGGTCTCTCTTCTCTATCTACTTTTATATTAACAAACAAATCATTCATAAGCTTTGCTGTTTCTTTGTCCTCGAAACTTTCATGAGCCATAACATGGCACCAATGACAGCTTGCGTAACCAATGCTTAGTAATATTGGTTTTTTATTTTCTTTTGCAAAATTAAGGCTCTCCTTTGACCAGGTTTGCCAATTCACAGGATTATCTTTGTGTTGTTTTAAATAAGGACTTTGATCTGAAAATAAATTATTTTTGTTAATCTCAAACATCAAAAAATCTTTTCTTTAAAATTATTGATAAAATCATTAATCCAACAAACATCAATATTGGAGTATAAATTTCTGGAGTAAGTATTAATTGTAAAATAGAAAATTTTTCGGCTTGTCTTATATAAGTATTTAAA
>CACOWD010000030.1 GCA_902630915.1 uncultured Pelagibacteraceae bacterium
AAACATCTATATTGGAAAAATCTCCGACAGTTTAATTTTTGTTTCTCATGCTACTAAAAAATCTATTGAAAATAACACCAGTTTGCTCACTTATTCAAAAAAAAAATCTATAATTCACAATGGAGTATTAATTAGAGATTTTAAAAAAAAAAAACTTAAAATTTTTCGCTCAAAAAAAAGAATTATTAAAATTGGAATGTTATCTAGAATAGAGAGATACAAAGGGCAACAAGATTTAGTAAATGCTTTCACAAAGTTGCCTAAAAATTTAAAAGATAAAATGAAAGTATTTTTTGTAGGAAATGGAGATGTAAAAAATATAAATGAATTAAAGTCAATAATTGACAAAGAAAATTTGAATAATAATTTTAAATTTGTCAATTATATTAAAAAAGATAGTCTTACAATAATTCAAAATTTTGATTTGTTAATTTCACTAACAAGTGATTTTGAGGGATTTGGTTACTCTATAGCTGAAGCTTTGTACGTTAAAACACCAGTAATAGCTACTAAAGTAGGAGGTATATCAGAGTATTTAAATAATAAAAACGCTACTCTTATTAATCCAAAAAGTTCCAATGAACTAATTAAAGCCATCTCTAATTTTTATCACTTTGAATCCGAATTTAAAAAAAAGACCATTAAAGGTAGAGAATTAATAATTAAAAAGTTTAATTCAGAAAATATGTCCTTAAAATTTGATAATTTACTTTTTAAAAATTAATGAAACTTAAACATAAAGAGATATTTAGAAACAAAAAAATTCTGATTACAGGCCATACAGGTTTTAAGGGTTCTTGGCTCTGTTCCTGGATGGTAAAACTTGGTGGAAAAGTTACCGGTATTTCCAATGGAGTTCCTTCATCACCCTCACATTTTGATTATTTAAATTTAAAAAAAAAGATCAAAAGCCACACAACAGATATAAGAGATTATCGAAAATTTAATAAAATAATTAAGAAAACTAAACCAGATTTTATCTTTCATCTTGCCGCTCAAGCTCTTGTAAAAAAATCTTATGAAGATCCATCTTCTACTTTTGAAACTAATATAGTAGGTACAAAAAATCTACTCGAGTCATTGAGAGACTTTAAAAGGAGATGTATTGTGATAATTATTACTAGTGATAAAGTTTACAAAAATTTAGAGTCAAAAAATGGTTATAAAGAGGAAGCTGTCCTTGGAGGAATAGATCCATATAGCGCATCAAAAGCATCAGCCGAAATTACTATCAATTCGTACATTCAGTCATACTTTAAAAAACCAAATAACAAAATACTAATATCAGTTGCCAGAGCGGGTAACGTTATCGGGGGAGGAGATTGGGCTAAAAATAGATTAGTGCCTGACTGTGTGAAAGCTTGGTCAAAAAATAAAAAAGTTATACTAAGAAATCCAAGCTCAACCAGACCATGGCAACATGTATTAGAAGCTATATGGGCATACATACTTCTTGCACAAAACCTAAAATTAAAAAAAAAATTACATGGCGAAGCATTTAACTTTGGTCCTTCAGCTAAAAATAATCATTCAGTAAAAAAAGTTGTAAAATTGATGAAAAAAAATTGGAAAAATGTAAGTTGGTCAACTAAAAAGAATTTAAAAAATATTCACGAAACAAATATTTTAAAACTAGACTCATCCAAAGCTTACCGAAAATTAAATTGGAAATGTTTATTGACTATTGAGGAAACAATGCAAATGGTATCGGAGTGGTACAAAATTTTTTATCTAAAAAGACAACGAAATTTTAATATAACAAATAAACAAATAGAATTTTATGAAAAAATTCTAACAAAAAAAGGTTAAAAAAATGAAAGTGGTTATTTTAGCTGGAGGGAAGGGATCGAGACTTTCTGAATATACTCAAAATATACCTAAACCAATGGTTAAGATTTTAGGCGTACCTATCATAGAGAGAATTATAAAATTTTATGAAAAATATGGTTTAAAAGATTTTATAATTGCTAGCGGATACAAAAGTAAAGTAATTGAGAATTATTTCAAAAGAAAAATAAAGGATTTAAATATCAAAGTGGTCTTTACTGGAAAAGACTCGATGACTGGGGGAAGAATAAAAAAATTAAGACATATCTTAAATAAAGATAAATTTTATTTGACATATGGAGATGGATTATGTGACGTAAATTTAAATAAACTTTTGAAATTTCACCAAAAAAATAAAAATTTTGTCACACTAACAGCGGTTCGTCCTCCAGCTAGATTTGGGGGAATAAAAATTTCTGGATCTAAAGTAAAATATTTTAAAGAAAAATCTAGGTTAGACGAGGGTTGGATAAATGGGGGCTTTTTTGTTATGGAGCCTGCTATATTCAATTTTTTAAAAAATGAAAAA
>CACOWD010000031.1 GCA_902630915.1 uncultured Pelagibacteraceae bacterium
TCCGTAACCAATTACTAATTTATATTTATCTTTTATTTTTTTGATATTTTTTCTTACATTATTTCTAATTTCATAAACTTTTTCGCCAAATTCCCTATAGGTTTTGAATTTCTTAATTCCAAACTTTTCTTCTTCTTTAAGCATTAGGATCACACTTTTCCCAACTTTTGCTTTTTTATCTTTTTTAACATAAATTCTTATAGACCCTCCATGAGTGTCGATACGTTCGGACTTGATAATTTTAGCATTAAACTGATCAAAAAAGTTTGTTAATGAGGTTAAAGACCAATAATTATAATGCTCATGATAAATATTATCAAAAGTTAAATCTTTAATAGTATTCATTAAATATTGCACCTCTATAATTATAGTTCCCTTTTTACTCAATAAAATAAACATACATTCAGCCATTTCTTTTAATTTGTCAGAGTGGGCAAATACATTTGAAGCTAAAATTAAATCTGCATTTTTTTTTATTTTACTAATATTTTTTTTTTCTAAAAAACCATTAAAAGTTTTTATATTATTTTTATTTGCTATTTTTGCTAAATTTCTAGCTGGTTCTATTCCTAAAATTTTTTTGAACCCAAGGTCTTTAAAAGGTTTAAGTGCAACACCATCGTTGCTTCCAATATCTATAACATAAGAGCTTTTTTTTTTTAATTTTAATTCTTTTACGTATTTAGTAGCTGCATTAACAAAATGATCTCTAAATATCTTTGATGTAGATGAAGTGTATAAATAATTTGTAAACATTTTTTTCGGATTGACTGCAACGGATAATTGACAATTATGACATTCATCGCAATAATTTACCTCTAAGGGGTAAAGATCATATTTATCTTTTTGTTTATTGAGAAGATTGTTTGCCAGAGGCTGATAGCCTAAAGAAATAAACCTTTTTAAGTTTTTATTTCCACAAGATCTACAATCAAACTTATAACACTCTAATAATAAGTTTTTTTCCTTCTCATCAACAAAAACATGCTTGATAGTATGTGTTATCCCGTAATTTTCGTGATCTCTCTCTCCTCTTACAAGATTTAAAAAGGTTGTGTCTTTTGTAAATACCATTGTGTGAGCAACATTTGGTTTAATTACGGAGAGCTGTCCTTCGTTTACGACTTGAGTTATTTTTTGAGAGTTAGGATTAACTATATCTTGATAAATTTCAATAATTTGTCCTTTTGTAAATAAACATTTCTGTTCTTGTTGAGGATGATAATGATTTGCTCTAATTGTACCCTTTTTAGAATGTATGAGTCCAATTAAATTTATAGGTTCTGTTAATTCATGATTACTTATCTCTCCTCTTTTATCTGTAAATATATTTTCTCCATCTTTTACGTACTCTAAATCTTTCCTGACTCTTTGTTTTGACCATTTATAAATCATTTCCTTAATATTTTGATCAAGATTATATAGAAATTTAAAACCTGTTTTTAACAGTTTTTTGTTAGATAATGAAAATCCTAAATTAGGGATTTCATCATTAGTTTCTCTAAGAATAATTTTAGGATTGTATTTTTTGCAAACTTCTGCGACTTCTTTTACTGTTGAGGTATCTTTTGTTAAATTAAATATCTCAGATTTTATTTCATCTTTTTCTTCCATAAATTTAAAACATCTTGCTACATCAATTAAAGGGACTAAACTTTTTATTTGTCTGCCTCCAGCAAAAAGCTTCAAAGTTCCATTTTGTGATGCAATCTTCGAAAATAGGTTCGGCATAATATTTATTCTAGTTGTATCGTTTGAATAGCCATAAACAGAACCAAGTCTCAAAATAACGAAATTTTTTCCTGATTCTTTAATTTGTTTTTCATTTTTCGCTTTAGACGAAGAGTATGAGAGTATGGGTTTAGCGACTTCATTTTCATTAATATCTTTTTTAACTTTATCAATTCCCTCAAACACTATATGTGTAGATGGAAATATAATTTTACACTTATCATTTATTGAATTCAAAATATTTTGAGTTCCTGATACTCCTACTAATTGAATTTTATTATCTAATTCATTTGACGCCTCACTTTTAGTCCTTGGAACATCCGTTATTCCAGCTAAATGATGGACAATATTTGCATCATGAAAAAGTTTTTTTACTAATTCTTTATCAAGTATATCTCCGTGAATAAAATCGATATTCCAGTTTCTTAATTGATTTACCCTTTCAGAAATAAATCTATTATCTAAGACGGTTATATTATGATGCCAACTTACGCCAGAATAAAGCTTACAAAGTTCTGTTCCGATATAACCTAAACCACCGGTGATAATAATCTTTTTTTTCATTTTAAAATGATTTTATTTACTTA
>CACOWD010000032.1 GCA_902630915.1 uncultured Pelagibacteraceae bacterium
TCGTTATTGCTATTTTATTTTACTTTAATTTAACAGTTATTGTTTTAGCTAATCCAGTTATTAATGCTAGAACTGGAATTCTTGTTGATTATCATTCAGATGAGGTTCTCTATGAAACAGATCCAGATGCTCAAATATATCCGGCGTCTATGACTAAAATAATGACTTCAATCATAGCTTTTGACCTTTTACAAAAAAATAAAATTTCACTTGATGATATGTTTGTTGTTTCAGAAAATGCTTGGAGATTATCTCAAAGCGGTTACTCTTCTATGTTTATAATGATCAATGATCAGGTCTCAGTTGAAGATTTATTAAAAGGTATAATTATCGCGTCAGGAAATGATGCGTGCGTAGCTTTAGCTGAAGGAATAGCAGGATCCGAGGAAAATTTTGCAGAAATGATGAACGAAAAAGCAATAGAGATAGGGATGACTTCAACAAATTTTACAAATTCTTCTGGTATAAATGATCCAGATAACATTTCTACAGTAAGAGACATTGCAATAATGTCAAAATATTTGATAACAAATTATCCTGATTATTACGAATTATTTAAAGAAAAAACTTTTACATGGGACAGGACTGGTGGCGATCCAATTAAACAAGGAAATAGAAACCCATTACTATATAAAAATGTAGGAGTTGATGGTGTAAAAACAGGATACTTGGCTGTTGAAAAATATTCATTAGCAAGTTCAATGAAAAAAAATGATAGACGATTAATCGCTGTAGTCTCTGGTTTTCCAACAAAAAATTTAAGAAGTTCAGAGTCGTTAAAATTATTAAATTGGGGATATAGAAATACAAATACCTTTGAAGTTTCAAAGAAAAATATGTCATCATTTGAACTGGATACTTGGCTTGGTAGAGAAGATAAAATTAAAGCAATAACGAAAGAAGATTATTATATCACCATAAATAAAAAAGATATACGAAATTTAAAGGTATCATTAAAATATGAGGGTCCCATAGTAGCTCCAATTCAAAAAGATGATAAAGTTGCAGAGCTAGTAATAACTAGCAAAGATCAAATTATCAAGACTATGCCATTATATGCATCAAAAGATCTAAAAAAAGTAAATTTTTTTAGAAGTTTAGTAACTTCAATAAATTATTTAATCTGGGGTGATGTTTAAGAGGAAGCCCTTTTTTATAATATTTGAAGGTGTAGAGGGTTGTGGAAAATCATATCAAAGTAAAAAATTATACAAAAAATTATTAAAAAAAAAAATTCCCGTAATATTAACAAGAGAGCCTGGTGGGACAAAGAGTGCTGAATTAATTAGAAATCTAATATTAAAAGATTATTTCAACAAATCGCAAAAAGACAAATTTGATAAATATACAGACACTCTTCTTTATCTAGCTGCACGTAATGAGCATATAAAATATAAGATAATGCCTGAATTGAAAAAAAATAAAGTAGTTATTTGTGATAGGTTTACCGACTCTACTTTAGCCTATCAAGTTTACGGAAAAAAAGTGAAAATTAATTTTATTAAAAATATTCATAAAGAGATACTAAAAGGTATCAAGCCAAATCTAACTTTTTTACTTAAGGCTTCATCAAAATCTACTAAACAAAGATTAAAAAATAGAAAAACAAAAAATAGGTATGATAATTTTTCAAGATCCTTTTATGAAAATGCTCAAAAAGCTTTTTTAAAAATAGCAAAAAATAAAAAAAATTATTTTGTATTAAATTCATCCAATAATGATAAATCTTTAGAGATGGAAATTTTTAGAATAACTCATAAATATTTGACCAAGAAATGAAAATCTCAATTCTTTTACCTTATAAAGAAAACTTTTCACCAGAATACCCTGGCGCCGTTTCTATTTTTTTAAATGGAGTTACTAGAATTAGTAAGTTCAAAAAATTTGTTACTGTTTACGGAAATACAAATTATAAAAGAATATTTCCAATAAGATATAAAAATATAACAATTTCAAATAAATTATTAGGTTTAGGTAGTCAAACTTCTAAATATATAAACAATTTTATTAAATTAGAGAACAAGAAACCTTCAAATATAATCGAAATACACAATAGACCTGTATACGTACAATTGTTACCTAAAAACAAATCCAAAAAAGTTTTATATTTTCACAATGATCCACTTAGTATGAATGGATCAAAGCTTGTAAATGAAAGAATTAATTTATTAAATATTTGTTCT
>CACOWD010000033.1 GCA_902630915.1 uncultured Pelagibacteraceae bacterium
TGGAATTTGGCAATCTAAGGCAATTTTAATAGGCACTGCCATGTTTTCGTACATATAGTCTCCAAATAAATTTGATTTAATTTCAAAAAGATAATTTTTATCCTTGTAAAAGTACTTTTTTTGCTTTTTTATGATTTTAAAATCAAGACCATAAAACTTCTTGTTTGAGTTATTTTTTTTTAATTGAGATTTAATATATTTAAGAACAACCGGACTCTGTTTTGCAACGTATACATTAGATCTTATAAAAGATGTTTTTTCATAAACAATTTCTTTAAGTGTTTTAAGATTTCTTTTTTTTGTCCTGGTCCAATTTAGATGATCCCAGGAAATAGGTGAAATTATATGTATATTTGGCTTGCTTATTAACGCTCTTACTGCATCAAGGCGGCCAAGCAATCCAAATTCAACTAAGCACCAGTCTAAATTGAGTTTTTTAATGTAAATGCCAAAACCTACAATAAGTTTTTCGAATTGTGTTAGTTTATATTTAGAAACTTTAATTAAAATTTTCTTTAAGATATTAGGTTTTATAAACTTTTGATTATGTTCATAGCGCTCGACTATCGATAGTAAGTGTGGACTATACGTTGCAGCATATCTTTTTTTATGCTGAATAAGTATACTTTTAAATATTTGTAATATTGAATTTTTTGCTGAGGTACCATTAATAGTCAAATATTTTGTGTTAGGTTTATTGCTAATTTTTAATTCTTGAATTACTTTTTTTACTCTAGACAGTCCTAATCTTATCTTATGCTGATTTAAAGTTAGAAGTTTTTCTATATTATTTTTCTTATTACCCTGCAGATTTGAGAGCTTTATCAATCGTGACATTAGCTTCTTGTTTAGCTTTTGTCTCTTCTTTTTTCAACAAAACTTTTAAAAAAGTTGCAATACATGAACTTAAAAATTTACGTTCAAGAACAATATCGATTTGTCCAGCTTCATCTCTAGCCCATTCAGCTTTTTGAAAATTTTCTGGAAGTTCCTCTCTTATAGTGTCTTTTATTACCCTGACTCCCGCAAAGCCGATCGTCGCGTTTTTTTCAGCTATAATTATGTCCCCTAGCATTGCATAGCTTGCTGTAACACCTCCCGTAGTAGGTTCACAACATACAGAGATAAATGGAATATTTTTTTTCTTCATTTCATAAACTGCTAAAGTAGTACGACTCATTTGACTCAAAGATATCATTGACTCCATCATGCGTGCTCCACCCGAGCTACTAAAAAAAACAAAAGGTATTTTATTTTCTATAGCATGTTGAGCACCAGCTATAAACGATTCTCCGCAAGCCGCGTTCAGACTACCACCAATAAATTTAAAATCTTGGGCGCCTGCAACAATATCTATACCTTGGACTTTACCAGTTGCAATAAGAACAGCATCGTTTTGTCCCGTAAGTTTTCTTGCAGCTTTTAGACGATCTGTATATTTTTTTTTATCTTCAAACCCTAAAGGGTCATCGATAGGTTTGGGTGTGTCGATGACTTCAAAATGTTTATCATCAAAAAAAATTTCAAATCTTTCTCTGCATGATAGTTTATGGTGTTCACCGCATTTAGGGCAAACTTTTTGATTTGAATGCAAATCTTCTTTATAAATTAAATTTTTGCAGCTACAGTTTACCCATAAATTTTCTTCTAGGTTAGAAGATTTTTTTTTAAAAATAGATTTTAATTTTGGTCTAATATATTTTGAAATCCAATTTACCATTTTAATTTAATATATTTGTAAATTCTTTAATGTTTTTACCTAAATTTTTAGACAAGTTTGTGTCATCTAAATTTTTTTCAATATAATCTACAAAAGCAGTTCCTACAATTACTCCTTCTACCCCTGTTGATGCTATTTCTTTAGCATTTTGTGGAGTTTTTACTCCAAAACCAGAACAAACAGGTAAATTTGTGTGATTTTTAATCTTTTCAACCATTTTTTTTACTTGGGGCAAATTAGCAGACTTAACGCCAGTTGTACCAGAGTAATTTAGACAATATATATAACCAGAACCTATTTCACAGATTTTTTTTAATCTCTCATTAGGGGTAGTTGGTGCAACTAATTTGACAAAAGCAATATCATTCATTTTTAAGTTTTCTCTTA